>JBEBGB010000044.1:0-18151 GCA_040081675.1 Vicinamibacterales bacterium | reverse complement strand
TGCGTGTTTTTCCTCAAGGGCGATACAAGGAGTAGAAAGCTGAAACAGCTATTTCAACTAAGAAATAGCTGAGTTTTGGTGGAGGCGGCGGGAGTCGAATCGTAAATTTGGGTTTCTTCAACCCATTGACGGTGCCCGAGTTGTGGTCACAACCCGTTCAACACCAGCCGCTTACAAGCATTGGTCGGATCCCCTGCAGTCCTCTGAAATGCCCTGAAATCCTCCGAATTCTTGGAGAAATAGTGGAGACGGCGGGACACGGTGCCCGCCGCCACCATGCTGGAGCGAGTGAAATTGTCGAGCAATTTTCGCTGTCGGCGCGAAGGAATGTTCCCGCCGCCTCCAATGCCAAAGTCATCTTTTCAGCGACCTTTCGAATGGGCTGCGTGGGTAAGGCGTCGCTGACTACCAGTTCCTTCTCCAAGCGTGGAGGCACCAGCCATCCCTTGGTTTGTCTCCCAATCGGAGATGTGAAACGTTCTCGGGAATGCTCACAGTCCGCGTCTGTTCGTTCAGCTATCGAAACGGCATCCCCGCCGACGAGTTTGGGAACGGCGGATCCGCCTTTAACTGCAGATGTCTCCCGAATCCTCCGCGACTGGACTAGTACAAGCATGCAACGGTACTCGACGCCAACGTGATCGAGTAATTGGAACTGGTTCCCGCAGTCGCCGCCTTTCTTGAATCGGCGAACTCGCTGGACCCGAGGAAGTGGACGCGGGCGGATCAGCGACTCGAGGTGGGCACGGGCACCTCAGTCCCGACTCGCCGGGATGGATCTTCCAACACGCGCAAGGTAAGCGTTGGTCTTCCTCGGGCGAGCGTTCCGCCAGTCTTTGGGACTTGCACGACGCTCTGGCTCAACCCGGGTTGAGCGACTTACGTCGCGGAAGGCGCTTGCACATGCATGGCGGTCTTGAGCGTAGACATGTCGCTACGCGCTGAGACGGCCGGGGAGTGTGCGGGATGCGTATGGGCAAAGTGGCTTTTCTGCGAGTGACGGTCGCGCTGTCGATGATCATGGGTGCGTGTACCGGTCAGGTTCAGCCGTCACCCTCGGGGATGGTGGGTAGTTCGGAATTGCTGCCAAACCGCGAGGTGTCGGTCGGCGCGAGCAGCGCGCTTGATACGGCAGGCGCTGAACCAACCTTGGCGCGGCTCTCGACAACAGCAAATCAAACAAGGGGCGACACCAATGTTCCCCTCACGTCCGGGGCGGCGTGCTTGTTCGACCGGGACAACCCCTATCCATGCTGTGTCAACTCCCCCGGTCAGTATGGCAACTGCACCGGCGGAGCGTGGCAGCAGATGAAGGCCGCCGGGTGGGGCAACGGGCTGCCGCGGATCAGTTGGGGGGATGCGCGACGGTGGCGCGCGGCTGCACTGGCAGCCGGCTACCTCGTCGACTCGATCCCCACCCTGAAGTCTGTCGGCGTCGCGAACAACGGCCCGACGCTGTCTAATCACGTGGCGGTCGTAACCGCAATCAATGGCAGTCAGGTGACAACCATCGATCAACAGTGTGGCTACCAGCTGTTGGGCGGCAACTTCACGATGACGAGGTCGGCCGCGTCGTTCAACGACGGCTACATTCGCGCGCCGATTCCCTTAGTCAATATTTTGGTGTGGAGCGGGGCCACGAGCACCTCAAACGGCGGGACTTTGACCGTATCGCGCGGGCTGCTTGGCTCGCCGGTAACAGTGAACTTCGGGTTCAGCCTGCTTCGGGCAAATATCGATACCGGGCTCAGGGGACCATCAACCTTCGCCTGGACGGTCAGCGGGAGCGTCGTGTCAACGGCGGGGACGTTCGCGAAGTCGTTCAGCGCGGGCACTTATCCGGTATCGGTGCGGGTCGCCAACGGGATGGGAGTCACCACCATAGCGAGTGCCACACTAGTCGTTCGTTAGGAAATGCACGCCACTGGAGGATCTGGACGCCTCCAGTGGCTTCTGGCGCAACGGGCTAGCTGATGCGATACTCATGGCCACCGATGAGCCAATCGGCCGGTTTGGTAGCGAAGGAGCGCGGATGTTCAGTCGAGCGATACCCCTCATTCTGGTTGCATTGTCAGCGTTGTCGATCAGCCCAGCGTCGGCCGGTCAACGTGAAATTCCTTCCACTGCCATGTCGATCGCAGACGACATCGTTGCGTCCTCAAAGCGGACGGTCGCGGTAGTCGACTTCACTGACCTGCAGGGCAACGTCACAGAACTTGGACGATTTGTCGCAGAGGAAATGGCTCTCGGACTGGTGACCGCCAGAAAGGGCCTTTCGGTCGTGGACCGGACCCACCTGAAGGTCCTGATGCAGGAGAACAAGCTGGATGCTACGGGCGTCATCGACCCGGCAACCGCCAGAAAGATCGGTCAGATACTTGGTGTCGAAGCGCTGGTGACCGGCACGATTACGCCATTCGCTGACACTGTCCGCATCGTCGTCAAGGTGCTGGACACGACGACCGCGCGGATCGTTGCGGCGGCCAGCGCCGACATGTCGAAGAACCGAACGCTTGAAGAACTGCTCGCGCGTGACATTCGCACTGGACCGACCACCGTCACTTCATCTACTTCGGCATCTCCGTCTTCGTCTGCAAGTGCTGCCGCTTCCCGCGGACCTGTCTTCCAAGGAGGTCCAGTGAGGGTTACCGTCGGCCAACTTGGGGTCTCGAAGGATAACGGTCGCGCCGGCGTCAGCCTCAACGTCGAGAATGTGTCGCGCGAGCCGATCTACCTCGCCCTCAACGGTGCGTACAATGGAGGAAGGGCCTCGGTCAGTCTCGCAGATGATCAGGGAAGCGACTGGAATCTCGCGGAATTGTCGGGAATCTCGAAATTGTCACCAGGGTCAACTTCCGACAAGGAGAACGCATTCACTGTCATTCAACCGGCCGAGCGCATAGTGGTGGTGATGAACTTTTCGCATGTTTCGCGTGGCGCTGAAACGCCAGCCAAAGTCTTCAGCGTCAGCGCGTCGGCGACCTACTTCACTCCCACTGGACACCGAGGACTTTCGATCGGCCTCGCGGGGATCACCTCTCCTGCAGCCGAGCGCTGAGTCCCGCGGCAAGACGGAACAAGCTTTGGTTCTACGACTCACTTCAGAAGATTCTTCAGCTGATCGGCCGCTCGTTCAGCGGCGTTGCTCAACGCGTCGGCGTCTGAAAATCCAGCGCCAACGGCGTCCACGTGCAACATGTCGGTGGCAAACCCGGCCACGGGCCTGAACACCCGAACGTCCATAGCCAGATTCGCGCGCCGAAGACCTTCGAAAATATTCGGGTCTGACGAACTCCGCGAGACGGCCAACAGGATCAGCGGAACACCCTCGATAGCTTCCACTGCTCTCAAGGCACGGCTATCACCGCTGTATGTCGCGGCGAAATCATTTTTCATAAATTCGGGAAGGAACGCCCCGCCGTTTCCAACGAGCGCTCGCGCGACGACCGAAGTAATTTGACGTTGGGCCCCGTGATTCTGGTTTACCACGAGCACAAGTGGTTGCCTGGACGCGACCGCCGCTGCGTTGAGTATTACAGGCCCCGTCGGCGTCACCCGCTGTCTCATTGCCGGCGTGGTCGCGCCAGCATCAGGAGCCGACACAATCTTGGGGACGGACCGCGGGGCTACAGGCGGCGCGGGAGGTTCGACTACGACGTTCGCTGAGCCCACGCCGAAGATCTCCCGTGGTTGCTGGGGAGCGTCGCTTGATACCAGTGCCGTGGTTGTGTCAGGGGTGCCCCCTGATGAACGCCAGAAGAAGGAACCGAGTGCCACGAGAGCGATGACCGTGAGGGCCGCGGAAGCTTGCCGCCAAGATGGCGAGACGACTCTGGGAGCCGTCGCCAGCCGCGCATCCTTGAATGCCGAGCCCATCACGGACAGGTCGGCATAGCGATCCGCCGGCTTGGGCGCGAGCCCTTTGAGGACGATGGCCTCGACATTGCTCGGGACGCCACGCATCGGCGCCAGTTCACCAAGGGTCGCCTTGCGAGCCGCATCGGGACCAGTTCCGAACGGCGGCTCCAGCATCAGCAGCTCGTATGCCACGGCTGCTGTCGAAAACATGTCGCAGCGCGCATCGAGTACGCCGCCGAGAATGACCTCCGGAGCCATATATCCTGTGGTGCCCATGATGACCTGAGGATCGGTGAGGTTTGTGATGGTGTCATACACAAGCGGCCGTGCAATCCCGAAGTCCAGCACCTTCACGACACCAGCCTCGTCGATCATGACGTTAGAGGGCTTGACGTCACGATGAATGATGCCCGCCTGGTGGGCGCAGTGGAGCGCATCACAGAGTTCCTCCAGGATAGCGAGCTTGCGGGGAAGAGAAACTTCATCTTGCGAACGAACGAACTCGGAGAGCGTGCGGCCGCGCACGTGCTCCATCACAATAAATGGGCGTCCTACGTCCTCCGCCACGTCGAAGACCGTGACAATATTTTTATGGGTCAGGTTGCCAGCGGCACGGGCTTCTCGCACAAACCGTTCACGCAGCTCGTCGGTCTCCAATCCGCTTCGAATGACTTTGACCACCACGTCGCGCCCGATTCGAGGATCGTTGGCGAGATATACCTCTCCCATGCCACCTGTGGCGATTCGGTGAACGACTCTATAGCGCCCGATTTGATCGGGGATTCCGTCCGCCGCGAACACGCATGGCGACGCCGTTGATTCGACCGGCAGATCGTCACCTAGCGCTCGTAGAATCTTCAGACGGAGCGCTGGTTCATCCGGCAGCCACTGTTCGAGCGACTGCGGGCGCAAGGCCGTATGGACATCGAGGAGTTTTCCGATGATCGCGTGAACGCGCTGGTCGTCGGACGTAGACATGGCTGAGGTGCCCGCGCTCAGACCTGGATCCAGCTCGCGCCCAGTTCGAGCCGTTGGGCGAGAAACGTTCGCGCGTGGCGAAGGTCACGGGTCACGGATGCGGTTGAGCGCCGGACTTCCTCCGAAATCTCGGCGGTGGTGTAGCCAAGCACGCTCCATTCGATCGCCTTCGCCTGATTGGCGTCGATGGCGTGCAACGCATCGATGGCGTCATAGAAATCGAAGACGTCGACGCCCGCCGGAACTGATGCGCGGTCCATGACTCCCGTGTCGACAACGCGAAAACGAGTCGCTGGCCGCTTGGCGGCGCGATCACGTCTAGCGATGTCCATCAGCACGTTCCTCATCGCCCTGGCCATCAACGCAAAGAACGGACCGCGGTTGGCCGTGACGATCGGATAGTCGCGAAGGGCAAGATAGGCCTCGTGGACCAGCTCGCGAGGGTCCAGCTTGTGGCTGAATCCCGAATTGCGAGACAGCGAGCGCTCTGCCATCTGCTGCAATTGACGCTCAACGACGACGAACAGTTCTTCTTCAGCGGCGCTGTCGCCTTCGACCTTCCAACGCCTGAGCAGCTTCGTGATTGTTTCAGGATTATCCATGACGAACCTCGGGTTCTCGGCTTCCGGGCTGCCGGAGAGTCTATTCGATTAAGGGGCGGAATCCGCCGCCCCGGTTGTGGGCCTCTGGTCTGAAACGGCCAGCGCCAGCCCCCTGATCAGACAAAGCGAAATCTTGGGAGGAAGTCAGTCACGGCATTGCGGGATCAAGAAGCCGGTCCTGCGACAATACGCCGCGTGAGCCTCGGCAATCGCTGAAACTCTAAACTTGCGTTCTTCATCCCGGGCCGCGCGGATATAGATGGCAGACATGACGAGCACGGAGGCCATCGCGATACTCGAGCCCGACGCTAACGCCCCAGCAGTCCAGAAAAGGATGTACGCGCCGTAAAACGGGTGTCGCACGAAACGGTAGGGGCCTTCGACAACCAGATATCGAGGCGCGTCGGGTTCGAAGATCGCGGTCAGACGACGGCGACCGCACGACCGCACGGCCCAGCCGAACAGACCGAGTGCAGCGGCGTAGAGGCCGGCTGCTGCTACTCCGCGCCACAAGACTGGCGTGGACGACCAGATCGCCCACAGGTGCCACGCGGCGAAGACGAGCCCCAGGCCTCCGACCATGGCGGTGTGCCCACGGTGCCCGGAGGGCTTCTGGAAGAACCACGCCATCCCCCACCCGAACGCACCGAGCTCGGAGGCGCAGAGTGCCAATAGCGTTGCGGTCACCGGAGCCATTGCTTGCGCCACTCCCGAGCTCCGTGAACCAGGTTGTCGAGAAGGACTTGCTCATCGTCATGAACGCTTTGAGCCATCGCGTCGACATCCATGCTGAACGGCGCTCGTCGTCCGTGGAACTCGACTGGCGCGCCGATCTGCACCATGAGGAAGCCCATGCGTCGAATCAGTCTGGCTGTCGGCGGCTCGCTGAGCGAGAACAGCCGCGGCCGATTGAACGCTGTTGCCAGGGCGATTGACGCGAACTTGATCGCCATCATCGCCGGCATCGAGGCTGCGGACCCACCCCACCGATAGCGCTTGGCAATCGTCGTGCGGGACGCCTCGGCCCACGAGTCGCGAGGCAGGGCCGTAAAGTCAACGCTCGGATGTCCTGCCAGCGAGGCGTATTGGTGCTCGAGGTTGGTGAGGGTTCCCTGGGGAAGGCGCTCCGGCAGAATCAGTCGCTGGCACGCGGCGAGCTCGCCAGTTGCCGCATCACGGAGGAGCATCGAACATGCGGCTCCGTCGAATTCGTCCCGTTCGAGGCCATCCGGGCATCGATCCGCGGACTCGAACCCGTATTCCTCCACAAACACCTTGTAGCGAAGGCGATATTCATCGGTTCTATCCTCGTCGTCACTCGCAAAACTAACCCAATAGGGACCGACGATGAGCTCGTTCGGTCCGCCGGACTCCCCCGCGTCGCGCGCCATAGCACTCCTCCTTGGCGTCGGACACAACGTCCGACTGCGAGGAAGAGCGAAGGAAACGCCTTGGCCCAATCAGGAGCAGGCGCGTAACGACGAACATCACGAAAGACGTGGGTTGTCCGCAGGCTGGGCCCACAGGCCCGCCGAGTTCGTGGAGGATGGGGTAGGCCGGGCCGCTAGGCCCGGCGTGGCGACTGGGGCTTCTGAAGATTCAGCTCGGGAGGGGTAAATTCATCGTCTCGACGACGAGCTGACGGAATCCGTGATGGCGGTGAAGGTGACGAAAGAATGGATACGCGTTGTTCAGGACTGCATGGGGATCGCGTTCGACGACCGATGCCTGTCGGAGCCACTTGACCGCAAGGTCTTTGTCGCCGGCGCCAAGGGCTGCAACCGCGAGGTGAATCGCCGGAACCTTGGCGCCAGCAAGATACCTGATGCCCTGGAGCTTCGACATATGCCAACGCGCGGTCTGGTGTTGTCCGCTCAGACCGCAGAAGAGCGCGCGGAGCCCCAGCGTGATGGCTGTCTTCGGCCACCGCAGGGGGACGTTTCCGATAGCGTCTGCGGCACGTGCGGCATCGCCCCTGGCTTCGTGCAGGATGGCCAAGTGCACGTGAAGCAGATAGTGCGCGCGCGACCCAAACAGGTCGAACGTCGAGTGAATCGTCTCCTCGGCATCCTCAAGCTGTCCCGCATAAACCTGATTGATGGCCAAGTCAGCTCGGACGATGGGGCTGTCGGGAACGCGCGTAACCGCCAAGCGAAGGTGCTCGACGGCCTCAACGGCTCGACCCTGAGAGGTCAGTAGCGCCGTGTGCCAGGCACTGAACCTAGCTTCGCCGTTGCTCAGCGCAATGGCACGCCCGAAAGCCGCCTCTGCGCCGGGCCAGTCCCATTGCAGCGCCATTCTGACGGATGCGAGCGCGAACCAGTACTCCCACGGACGGTCGGCGCCAGGGCCGACGGCGTTGACAATCGTCTCCGCCGCCCGCAGGTCGGCCGAGGGCTGCACACCATAGAGAGCGCGTGTCGCAAGACACTGTGCCTTGAGGGACAGGAGCAGTGAGTGTTCCGGGTCTTCGCCGAGTGCCTGCGCGATGAACCGCAGTGCCGACTCGATGCCGGGCAAGGTCCTCTGATCGAGCGCTGCTCGAGCATTCGCCACGAGCAGCATCTGCGTATCACGGAGTGCGGACTGGGCGTGCCGGTACACGAAAGCCGCCTCATAGCCTCGCTCGGTCAGATGAATCTCTAGTAACGGCCGAGGCTCCATGCGTCGGTAGTGCTCACCGAGCTTCGCACGAATGCGCGTCGCTACCACGCCGATCTGCTTGGCGCTGTCGATCTGTAGTTCGTCGGCTAGGGCTTTCTGGTAAAGGAGAGCAGTACTGCCCTCTCTCGTGCGACGGACGATAGTTTGAAGCAGGGCGCGTTCCTGCGGCGCCAGCACGTTCTCACGGGCGAGGCGTTCTAGTTCCTGGAAAATTTCATCATCGGCCGGGGTCATCTCGTGGGTGAACGGGATTCTATCCGAGGTCGCGCATTAGCCTTTGTTAACCTCTTTGCAGGATGGCTTTGCAGAAAGCCCGCCTACGATCCAGCCCATCGGTCGGCTGGTCGGAGAGTCCTTCAGGCTCAACGGAGCTGGTCTTGAGGCGTTCTCGTTCTCGAAACGGGCAGCGCTGATTGGACCACGTCGATTCCGACGCTTATCGGGGTAGAGCCGTTGAAACCACTCGCTGCTTCAATCAGGAGGATCTTCTATGACCAGACTCTACGCGTGCGTGCTCGTCCTCGGACTTGCCAGCCCCGCCTTTGCTGACGATGTGTTGCCGATTGCCATTGTCGGGCACCTTCGGTCGCCCTTCGTTGGGCCCGCGATGGACCTGCCGTCAGCATCAAACTCCCTCGATCCGACTGATTTCGTCCGCACGCCACGGTTGGCCGTGTCGGCCCAAGCCATTGCTCAGCGCGAGTCCGACCGGCCCCACGAAATCGGCCTCGGTGGGAAGGCTGGTGGTTTCACGTTCGGTGTCGGTGCGAGCGCTCGGGTGTGGCAATCAGAGAAGCTCGGCTTCCAGGTCGACATCTCGCACTACGGCATCAGTTCCGTGGGAATCCTGCAGGTAGCACCGTCCGTCCTCTTCGTACTCGGCAAGCCGAACCTGGACAAGCCAACTCAGATCCGTCCCTATGCCGGCGGCGGAGTCAACTTCTTCCGTGTGTCGTATTCCTCATTCGGGTCTGACACGGGCATCGGCGGGCAAGGCTTCGTTGGTGCCGAGCTCGTCTTCGAGGGTGCGCCGAAGTTCGGCCTCAGCGGTGACCTGGGCTACTACTCAACTGGAGACTTCTTCGGCGTGAACGTCGGGGGATTTGCTCTCTCACTCATGGGGCACTACTACATCCGCTAGGCATCCATGCACTCGATGGAGCAGCGATCTTCCCAAGAGATCGCCTGCTCCATTTCGGAGGAAGCGGCCCATGCAGAGAGTCTTCGAATTCATTAGCGGACTCATCCAGTTCGCGATCTTCGTCGCCATCGTGTTAGCGCTGATTGCGGCCTGGGGCTACAACTCTCTCCGCAAGTTGGCCGAGGACGTCAAGGAGGCCCAGTCGAATGTCGACATCGCGCTTAGAAAGAAGATCTCCCTGATCAACCGCCTGTCTGAGGTCGCCCACCAGTATGGAGAGCGCGAGAGCCTCGTGATGCTGAAGGTGTCGCAGGATGTATCAGAGGCGGCAATCAGACAGACCTATCAGCAATCAGGCACTATTCTGTCGAACATTCACGGGATCGCTCAAAGGTTTCCCGACCTGAAGGCCAGCGAGCAATTCAGGGAACTGGCACCGGCGATCGACAGGGCTGAAACCGATCTTCAGAACTGGCGCGTGCGCTGCAACGCCGCGATCAAGAGCTACAACAACGGGCGCAACTCTCTTCCGCACGCCCTCTACGCCGACTTCTTGGGGTTCCGGGCGGCTCGCTACCTGGAGCTGGAATCGACGGAATCAGTGGACGCGAGAATCGAGAAACCAGTCATCGCCGATGACGGTGAGCGCCTGAACGCGTTGCTCGGCATAGCTGGTTCCCGGATGGCGGACGCTACGAGGGCCTTGACCGGCCAGGGAAAGCTCATGGCGGAAAGGGCCGCGACTCGGTTCCAAGGCGACAATTCTCCGGCGCGTCCCTCGACCCACGCGGTAGTTGAGTGTCACTACCTGGACGCGGACAAGCGGCCGAGGGGTCCCGTATCTCGAGCGGACCTCGACCAGCTGTTTCAAGCAGGAGCCATTTCACCTGACACGGACATCCTCGTGCCTGGCGCAAAGGGATGGACCAAGTACGGACAACTCGATGCCCCAGACATCGTCCCCTAAGACAAACAGGACACACCGATGCCAACCAAGAACATTCCGACAGCCACGATAGCGGACGTAGAGGCGGCGCTGATTGAGCAGTACGGCCGAACCAACATCAAGGAAAAGAACACGACCGGAACACGGGCAGAGTGGGTCTTTCGCATCACCAGCAAGTCCCGGGGTAAATGCACTGCAACGCAAGAGCCGGACGGAGTGACGATTGCGATGTCCCCCTACACACACCCCCTGCTCTGGACAATCACCGCAATCGGATACGTCTTATTCATCGTACCTGGGCTCGCTCTGACCGTGTTCTTACTCGTCGGCCGGTTCATCACCGCTCGAGTCATTGGCTATCGACTGCCGAAGATGGTCGAGAGCGTTCAGCGCATGACGGCTACTCGCACTGGGCGTTCAGCGTGATTAGGACTGCTCTGATTGGGTTTCGATGCCATTGACGCTTGTCAGGTCAGCACTGGCGGGTTGGCCGCCAGTGGCCTCACCGAAGGACAGGAACATGAGTAAAAGGCTTGTCGGTACGTGCCTCACCATTGTCGGACTCGTCTGCCTCGCGGGCGTGCATGCCATGCGACCACCGTCTGGCTTCATGGAGGCCCTGATGATGCTCGGCCAGGGGAAGCAGACCTTCATAAGGGAGCCGCTCTATCAGATTCTCCTCGCTGGTTCGGCCTTGATGTCACTCGGTGGCATCGTCCTCATCGTCTCAGGGTCCGCGGGCGAAAGGGATGCGGCGTGAGGGGCCGCCGGCCGCCCGTCGCCATGGCAATTGTCCTCAGCTTCTTGTGTCCGCCTGTGGAGGAGACTCGCCCAGCAATCCCGAAGGCCCATCGCCATCCCCCGCGCCATCCTCATTCGCTCGCGGCGCGTGTTCGAGGTACTCGCGCAGTTGGTCACCCTCATAAGGTCCGCCGGCGTATCTGCGCTCGGAAAGTGCCCGGAGTTCGTGTCGCGCGCCGTGCTCGCGTGGGTGCATGAGACAGGCAAGGAGGGTGACCTGCTGGGTTCTTCGGACCAGTGCCTACTCGAGAACAGCGCGCGCAGGCCTTCTGAAACGCAGTCGCCGGTCATCAGTGACTGCTGCTTGAACTCGGCTGGCGTCAGGTAGACGAGACTTGAGTGTGGCCGTACCTCGTTGTAGTGACGCCGCCACGGCTCGTTGACGTGCTTCGCGTCCATCGGATGCCGAAACACTTCAGGCTGAGGCACTCACCCCGAGCTCGCCGTTGAACGATTCGTCGGCACCATTCTGTCACGGCTTGCCGGGGTCGTTGAGCGCCGTCGTGATGTTATCGGTTTCGGCAAGGGGGATTGCCTCCTGACTGAGTGCAATAAATCGTCACTCTCACTTGTACATCTGGATCAGCCTCTTTAAGTTCGATGAACAAGTCTCGAGCTCCGTCACCATGGAAGTAGTCGGTCTTCTGCGAAGGAAACGGACTATCCATTTCCATTCGAATCTTCCCCGAAGACTCGTACGTGCCGCCGATGCCGCCGAGAGCCCCGAATGCGATAGCCTCGCCCGGCTTGAAAGGGCTTGGCTTGGTGGCAACGTTCAGGTGGTCGAATGACACTTGCACCTTACTGTACCGACCCCTCACCGGCTCGATCACCACGACGTCGTTTGAAGTGATCCGACCAATATAGAAAATCCTAAATGGGTCGCTCCTGGCGGTTCGCTGGCTACCATCAACATCGACAACTACTCGTTCCGCGTTCGCGTCTTTTTCAGCTTTTCGTTTCGCTTCCGCCTCGACTCGTAGCTGTTCCTGCCGACGTGCTTCCTCTTCTACCGCTCGCTCCTTCGCCTCCGCGGCTTTGATTGCTTCCATATCTCGGGTTGTCTGGTCATGAACGGTCTCGAATCCAATGTCTATGGCAACCCAACCCGATTCGCGACGCTCGAATCTCACCCGTCCGGTGACGTGCAGCCGATCACCTTTCATTGAAGGCCTGAAGCCCTGAGCCGAAACCATGAAGTCGTCCCATGAAAAATCTGCCGAGGGCTTCTTATAGTCCGAAGTCTCGATTCGATCGCCCGCACCGCCCAGACTGTTCTGAGCCTGATACATCGCGTTTGACATAAACTCGGCGTCACTTGTAAACAGGAGCTCGTAAACTTGGAGGCCTTGTATTTCCATCGATCGTCCATCGGTCTTCTGGAATGACACAAGCTTGAGCCGAGAGTCATTGCCTTTGTCTATGACGGATCGCAGGAACTGTCTGGCCGCCTCTGGCGACGGAACCTTCCCCGAACCCGCTGCTATGGAACCGTCCGCATTTGTCTTAACGCCTTCGGAGGTCTGTGTATTGCCGCAACCAGCAGCAGCAAGAGCGATTGTGAACAGCGTTATCAGACCGTAAGGCCGTCGTCGCGTAGACATCTGATCCTCTTCGTAGGACCTCACCCTTCGTGCAAAGGCAACGTGGAGGGCTCTGACGAGGTCTGGAAAGGTGGCTAGGATTGAACCGAGAGAGTCTAGCTCAACAGTTCTGCCAAAGCCATAGATGGCTCAGACTCGGCGACGATGGTGCGAGGCAACATGCTTCGGTCCACCAGACGTCACACGCTCAACAAGTCGGTGCGAACCTGATCGGAGTTCCGGGATCTGCTGGGTTGTAGTTCGAATCTCGCTCACGGGCCGAACTGATGTCGATGCACGTCGCGGACTTGGAATTTTGGCGCCCTAGGGGTGGGAGCTGGTAGGCGAACGTCCGAGCCAACTCTTGGCATTGACTACTCGTTGGCAGCTAGCAACCGCCGGTACATTGAGCAACTAAACGCCCGACTCGGGTGGCCGGAGACCACGCTACGATGGCGACTGAAAGACATGGCACCGGCCATGGAGCGAGTGATCAACGCGAGGGCCGCCGAGGGATGGGAGTACGTCGCCTCGGAAGACAGCAATCCAATCTTCCGTGAGTAATGTACCGGTACGACGATCGGCCCGGGGCTCGAGCAAGCGTTCGGGTAGTGGCGCAACGTCGCGCGGCCTAGTTCGACCTAAAACTCCATTTGGCATCGGAAGCGCCAAAGGAGCATGACGCATGCTTCACTCATCCGTTGAGCACTTGATCGTCGGACTGAGTTCAAACCCTCGACCGGACCCATTGCGGCGGATTCGGAGCCAGCCTATTTTTGCAGTTGATCCAGTAATCTTTCGCCCTGCTGCAACACGCGGTCCCGCGGGCGAGCATTCAATTGCCCTCCCTTTCCTATCACAGGGACATAAAGGAGAGCTTTCAAGGTGACCTTGGTGGTCGTCTCATCCACCCTCTGCAAAGCGATAGCGTATCTATCGTATCTGGCGACCGGAAAACTGCCGTGCTTCGTCCTTGACGTCACGATGAGGCCCTTCTGCTTGTCCGTCGTCGCAACGTCATCTTTGTTCTTCGCCAGCACATCCAGCGTCTTCTGCCACAAAACCTCGAGTGCTACCGTTATCATTCGGCTTTGAACGGGAAATAGATTCGTGTCTTGGTCGCCACCCGTCGCCAATTGAATGAGTGCTTCCGCAGGATCAGTTAAGACGGCTGGGGAGATCGAACTAGCGGGCGCCACTGAAACCGCTGGCTTACCGACACCAGAAGGCGGTGAAACGACCTTGCCGTCAATTGGGGTACTGAGATTCCATCCCCTCTCTGACTTAACGAAGGTAAGGGTGCCAGAAATTCTCGCCGTTTGTCCCGCTTTAACCACAGTCCCTGGGAACTGACTAGCCTCAAAAAAATCGTCCCAGTTAAAGTCCCGGCCGTTAGTTGTTTTCGGTGCTGCTCGAGTTTTGAACTCAAGGCCCGAATATGGCTCTCGTAACCACTTGCAGTCTTGCGTGAATTCAATCGTTGCGTCGAACGCCATCCGATAAACCGGAACACGATTGACTTCCGATGGCTGGCCGTCCGTCTTTCGAAACGACCCTACCTTGACACGACCTTCGGACTGGGTGGCTACCAAAGCAGAGAGTCTGATCTCTGCTTCTTCGGGTGATGCCATGGCGTTCGACGAGTCGGCTGCCCGAGAGCCTCCTATGACACTCGGCACCGGACCACTCGCTTCTCGCGGGTTCAGCATCACGCGAATCACAGCATCGCTGGCACCAGTGGTCTTGAGACGAACCATGTCGTCCGCGGAAAGGATGAACGCCTGTCCATTCCTCCGGAGCTGCGCGATGACGAGATCGTCCGCAAGTTTCACTTGGACCATCTTGACAACGTCCTCTACCGTGAGATTTTGCGTACCTTGTGACTGCTGAGCGGCGCGAATGCTTAAAGGGAAGCCGATCGTGCAAAGGACGACGAATAGGACGCACCCAATAAATCGCGAGGTCATGAGCTCCTCCGGGACGTAGATTCCGAAAAGGCGGTCTGATCTGACGCAGTCTAACTCAACATTGGCGCCAAAAGAGCCTGCCGTTTTCGCAACCTTCGACAGTGCCTGACCGTCAGGACGACGGCATTGGGCGACAGGCGGACGTGGCGAGGGAATGCCTGAGCACGTTCGAGTCGCCAAATGGTGGATCTGGACAGCCCGGTCATCCTCTGCACTTCGGGAAATCTCAGCAAACGACCTGGTGTCAGGGCACGTGACTCTCGCTCCATCTCTTCTTCCTATAGATCGCGCGTGGTGTACGTGTCGCTGTCCTGGTCGTACGCATGCACCTGTAGCAGCTGGGTCACGGTCCGTGTCCCGCGCTGGCGGTCCAGATGGAGCACGAGGTTGATGGACTGGGCGATGAGGCGGCGGATCGCTGCGTACGGGAGCTCTACACCGCTCTGAAGGACGCAGGTGGCGAAACGCGACAGGGCCTGCTCAGCAGAGTTGGCGTGGATGGTGGACAGGCTCCCGGCGTGGCCGGTGTTGAGGGCCTGGAGCAAATCGAACGCTTCCCCACCGCGCACCTCTCCAACGAGAATGCGATCGGGTCGGTGCCTGAGGGTGGCCCTGAGGAGATCACGCACGGTGACGGCCGGGGCGTGGGGCTGAGCGCGCCGAGCCTCAAAACGGACGAGATTGGGGTGCGCCAGGGTCAGTTCAGCGGTGTCCTCGATCAGGATGACGCGCTCGGTCTCGGGAATCAGAGTGGCAAGCGCGTTCAGCAACGTGGTCTTGCCCGTTCCGGTACCGCCGCCGATGAGGACGTTGGCGTGAGTCGCGAGTGCCTGCTGCACGAGCGCCACGTGTCCTGGGGTAATGGTGCCGACACGAATCAATTCTCCGCAGGTCCAATGCCGCGACTGGAACTTGCGGATGGTCAGAGTAATGCCGTTCACGCTACAGGGCGGCAGCACGGCCGCTATGCGGGAACCGTCTGGCAGGCGCGCATCAAGAATAGGAACTTCCTCGGAGATGTCATCGCCGAGGAGGCGGGCGATGTTCTTGATGGCGATGATGACGTTGCGTTCGTCCAGGGTGATGTCGTCAACGGACGACAGGACACCGGCTCGCTCGATGAACACGCGGCGTGCGTGGTTGACCATGATTTCAGAGACGGTTGGGTCCTGAATCAGATGGGCAATGGGTTGCAGGAACGGCAGGATGAGTTCGAAGCCCATGTCAGAGTGCTCCGTTCGCGAGGTGGTCAAAGTAACTGGTGTTGGGATCGAGGTAGTAGGGCTTGAGGTAGCAGTAGGTCGGTGGCAAGGGATTGAGGCCGTCATAGGGCAGCACGATGGCCTGCACGTTCTGGAGTTCGGCGAAGACCTTGGGCTCGAACACGTACTCGGTGGTGAGTGTGTAGCTCTTCGCCGCGGTGACGGATGTGCGATGCGCTGCGGCGCGCCCGGTCAGAAGACTGACGCTGGCATCGCGTCCGCTCTCGGTCAGGGTGTATCCAGGCTTCAGGCGTTCCGCACGACCGCACAGGTCGGCGGCCATTCGCGCACTCATGTCGTCGGAGAGCGCGAGGAAGACTTTGGTGCGGAGTCCTTGCAGCAGCGTGCGCCATGACTCACCGGGCAGCGTGGAGCGAAGTGAGCTGATGCTCTGGGTGGCGACGATCGGAATGCAGCGCGCCTGACGCGCGAGCGAGAAGAACTTCTCATCGCCTGATGGCTCGTTCTCGCCACTCGTGGCGAAGATCTGATACTCGTCGCACACGAAGAGCACGGAGCGCCACTGGCGGGTGCTGTCCGCGCCCATGCTCGGGATGCGATTGAGCACGGCACGCTGGAAGTCTTGCTTGAGCATGGTGCCGATCGCGCGCGCGAGGCCGGGGTTCATTGCGAGCGGGAGATTGAGAACCACGACCTTCCCCTGCTCGATCAACGTCGACATGGGCGGCAGGGCACGGCCGTGGCCGGCTCCTGGTTCGCTGGCCGTGCTCCCCGGGCGCTCGTCGTAGATCTCGCGGGGCGGACAAAACGCATGCTTCACGGCGGGGTTGTCGTCGAAGAGGGACAGAAACACGCTGATGCCTTCCACGATCGATGTCCTGAGCTTGGGCTCGATGCGCATCCAGTCGTCCTCGAACCAGCGCTTGACGGCGTCGAATCTGGCCGCACGGTCGGCCTCCGCCGCCGAGCGCGGAATCTGCTGTCGCGTGAACGGGATGTCGTGCTGTGTGAGATGCGCTTCGAGATCGCGCGACGCGCACGTCCACGCGTCGTTGGTGTCGTCGCTGACGTGCCAGGTCCAGGCCTCCAGGGCACGGTTCCTGGCGAGATCGAGTTTGTTGATCGCTAGACGTTGGGTCTGGGTGAAGCGTTCTTCGCCTTCGGTGACGCGTGCACGCAGCTTGTCGGGACTGATGGCGTGTACGTAAATCTGGAACAAGGTCACGTACCCGTCGAGGACCTGATGCAGCAGGATCACGAACTTGACGAGGTTGGTGCTCGCCTGCTGCCAGAACGGTTCCTTGCCGCGGCCAAAGAGACTGGTCATCAGTGTGGCGATGCCGTACGCGAGCGCGTACGCCTCGAGGTCGTTGTGGAGGGGGTTGTAGCGGTAGGGTGAATCGAGGCTGACCTCGACATAGTCGTCTCCGCGGCCGTGCGCAGCGAGGATGCTGCGCACGTGCCGCGCGAAGTCGCCTTTGACATCGAGGATGAGCCCGCCGATGCGACGCGCGGGATCATCGGCGCGGTAGCCGAGGATCTGATCGAGGTAGGGATACATGCAGGCCGAGGTCTTGCCGGTGCCGACGGCACCGACAATGACGAGGCCTGTGTAGAGACCGCGCTCCGGGAGCACGAGCCAGCGAGGCTGGCTGGTGCGCACGGGGCGCGTGCGCAGGTGCTGCTCACCCAGGATCAGGAACAGGTCGTCGCGCTGTCCTGGCGCGGGATAGGGTGGCGGCGCTTGCGCCGGCGCCCGGCGGTCCAGCTTGGTGACGAGCACGTACACGAGCGAGGTCACGACGCTCAGCGCGAGGTAAGGCGTGGTGAACCAGAGGGTGGCGTAGGCATAGACCAGCCCTGTGTACAGGGGTCGCCTATGCCAGGCGATGAGGCCGATCACGGCGTTGTCGGCCGGGAACGGCCAGAGGTACAGGCCGGCGGCGCCCGCGAGGGCGGCACCGGCCAGGCTGATGACGTTGCGTTGACGGAGGGCGGCTTGCAGCATGACGGCACTCAGCCTTCCAAGTCCGCCTCGCTGGGGACGGTGCCGCCGGCGGGTGCGACACCTCCCTGCTCTGCTCGCCACGCCACGAACTCACGGTCCTTGGTCAGGTTGGTCTCGATCAGGACGTTCAGCACGTAGTCGGGCGTGTCACCGATGAACTTCGCGTATTGCACGAGGGCATCACGCGCAGGCTCAGCGAGGCGGCAGATGTGGCGGACATGTCTGACACGGTTGGTGCGTGGCTTGATCAGGGGCATGGCGTTCCTTTCGGGCGCGGCGTGCGCGCCGGTGGGCGTGGACGGGGACAGGAGCAAGGGGAGAGCGACCCGGAGGGGCGAACCGGGCCGAGAGGCTTGGTTCGTTCCTGAGGAGGGTCGCTC
>JBEBGB010001242.1:0-1218 GCA_040081675.1 Vicinamibacterales bacterium | reverse complement strand
CGCATCTCCGGCACCGCGACGCACACGATCGTCCCCTTCCTCGCCGACCTCACGACAGTCGAACTCGACTGCTGCGAACTCGTCGTGGACGCCGTCACGGCCGGCAAGAAGCCCTGCAAGTTCGAGCTGAGCGGCGGGAAGCTCCGCATCACGCTCGCCGCGCCGGCGAAGAAGGGCCGCGCGCTCGACGTCGCGGTCACGTATCACGGCAACCCGCGCCGCGGCCTCTACTTCACCGGCCCCGACGAGCACCGCACGCAGCGCCAGATCATGGTCTGGACGCAGGGTCAGGACGAGGACAGCCGCTTCTGGTTCCCGTGCTTCGACTTCCCGAACGAGAAGCAGACGACGGAGGTCCGCGCGACCGTCCCTGCGGGAATGAAGGCGCTCAGCAACGGCGCCCTCCTCTCGCACACGAAGAACGCGAAGGGCGGCACGGAGACGTGGCACTGGAAGCTCGACCAGCCGCACGTCGCGTATCTCGTCACGCTCTGCGTCGGCGACTTCGAGGTCTTCGAGACGAAGTGGAAGGGCGTCCCCGTCACGTATTGGTCGCCGAAGGGCCGTATGGCCGACGTGAAGCGAACGCTCGAGCGCACCCCGAAAATGCTCACCGCATTCAGCGATCGCACCGGCTTCTCGTATCCCTACGCCCAGTACGCGCAGATCTTCGTGCAGGACTTCATCTTCGGCGGCATGGAGAACACGTCCGCCACGACGCTCACCGACACGGCCATCGTGGACGCCGATTCGGAGAGCGAAGTCTGGATGGACGGCCTCGTCGCGCACGAACTCGGGCACCAGTGGTTCGGGGATCTCGTGACCTGCCGCGACTGGTCGCAGGGATGGCTCAACGAGGGCTTCGCGACGTATATGGAGACGGTCTGGAAGGACGTCTCCGAAGGCGCCGACGAGACGGCGTACTACCGAATGGGCGAGCAGTCGGCCTACCTCGACGAGGACGGCCGCAGCTACCGCCGGCCGATCGTCTGCCGCACGTGGCACGATCCGATCGAGGTCTTCGACCGCCACCTCTACCAGAAGGGCGCGTGCGTCCTCCACATGCTCCACGAGGAGCTTGGCGGCGATCTCTTCTGGCAGTCGGTCGCGCACTATCTGAAGAAGCACCAGTGGCAGAGCGTCGTGACCGACGACCTGCGCAAGTCGATCGAAGAGGTCACCGGCCGGAACCTCGAATGGTTCTTCGATCAGTGGGTG
>JBEBGB010000043.1:0-18160 GCA_040081675.1 Vicinamibacterales bacterium | reverse complement strand
GTCAGCGAGTCTGTCGAGATTGACAGTCCGTACGGTGAAGCCGTTGTTGCGGAGATGCTCCACCCACTTGTTGCAGCATCCGCAGGTCGGAGTCTTGTACACCTCGATCGTCGGCATCTGCTGCGCGCGTGCCCCTGTCTGCGGAATCAGCATGGCGACCGCGAGCGCCACCATCAGAATTCTTGGCATCACTCCTCCTTTGTGCTGCGTCATTCACTTTGCCTGCGGCGCTAGCGGAGAGCCGCAAGTGGCCATCGCCTTACCGAAGTACGGGTTGCTCATCGTGTCGCCTCGTTGCATCCACGGCTTCTGCTTCATGGGGCACATGTAGGCGTGAGCCCCGGGGATACCTTCGGCCTGGAATTTCGGGACGAGTGCCGCTGAGAGATCCCCGAAATGTATCCGCGCATCCTCGAGCGTCTTCGCTGCTGCGAGCTGGTCGGCGGCCTTTTTTGCAGCCGTTCCGGCGACAGCCCCAGCCAGCGGCGCAAGAGCCTTCGCATGCTTCGCGGTCTCTGCGAGCGTGTCGTTCGAAAGCGCAACTCGGATCTGCTCGTAGTGGCCGAATGCTTCCAACGCAGGTTTCGCCTGGCCGGCGGCTGTCGCCATCCAGCCCAGCGCTAGTACGATCGTGGCCGTGCCGATTACAGTTCTCATCGCATCCCCCTGCTCTCTGAAACGTTGTCCATCTATCACCGCTTGATCCGTTCTCAGCGTGTTCCTCGTCGGCTCCTCCATGCGCCTGCGAGCCACAGGCTCAGTGGCGTGAGTATCACCATCTGCACCAAGGGCACCGCCCCGAGGGCGGTGCCGGGTACGCGCGGCATGTGCACCTGATATGTCCACCGGCCGGTGGCCAATCCCCATAGTTCCACGGCGACCGCCAATATCAATCCCGTCAATGCTGCAAACGCGTACCTGGCCAGCGTTGGCTCCACGAACCATCCGCTCGTCGGAAACACAATTGCTCCGCTCGCGATGACCAGCAGAATCATCAGCCCGTCGCCAAGGCTCGCTACGAAACACCGTTGCGTGGCTTCCCACGCGGTTCCCATCGGTTCGTAGAGTCGTGCCTGTGCCATCTCCCATCCGAAGTTGAGTGCGACAGCGGAGACGAACGTGACGACGACAAGGCGCCCCGCATCCCTCTTGACGTTCATTGCACGACGACGGTCCCGCGCAACATGTTCATGCCGCACGCGAAGGCAATCTCGCCAGCTTTGTCAGGCGTGAATTCGATCGTGACGGGCTGGTTGAGCGGCAAGTCGCGCCGGATGTTCAACGACGCGAACACGACCGACGTGGCGCACGTCTTATCGCTTGTTCGAATGAGCGTCACCCTCGCGGGTACCCCGATCCGCAGCGTGAGCCGCTGTGGGTCGAAGCTCGCGTCCGTTACGGTCACCCTCGCTTCCTGCATCTTCATGTCGTCGTGCGTCGCGCCCGGGGTCGTGGCGGCTGTTGGTCCGGGACTTGTCGGGACAGTCGCCGGCGCGGGCCGTAAGCCGAGCCGCTCACGCTCGGCGCGGACATAAAAACTGCCTTCGCTGACCACGACATCCCCCGGCTGGACACCAGACACGACCGCGACCTGGTCGCCAGTCACCGCGCCGAGCCGAACTTCACGTTCCACGAACTTCCCAGGCTCTTTCGGGTTCACGAGGTACACCACTGTCCGGTTACCGACGTTTTGGACGGCGCTGCGCGGGATCACCGCCGTTGATGGGCCACTCCCGCCGTCGCCGAGAAGCGCCTCGGCATACATGCCCAAGCGCAGTTCATTGCGCGGGTTGGGCACTTCGATGCGAACCTTGGCGGTCCGGGTGTCTGCACTCACTAGCGAGTCGATGTAGCTCACGCGACCTTGCAGCACCAAATCCGGATACGCATTCGTTGTGACGGTGGCGGGACTGCCGACCCGGACACGAGCAAAGTCTTTCTCGTAGAGATTAGCTACGACCCAGACGGTGGAGAGATCGACCACGGTGAAGAGTTTTGCCGCCTGGTCCACGTTGAGGCCGACATTCGCGAGACGTTCCGTCACCAATCCTGAGATCGGTGCAGGGACGTTCGTGGTGGCGCTCTGATTCTTTCCGGGTCCAAGCGCGTCTATCGCAGCAGCAGACAGTCCAAGCAACTGCAGACGGGATGCCGCGCTCTCCACATCTGCGCGTCGTGCCGTATGCCCCGCGTGAATGCGCTCCAGTTCCTGACGGCTAGCCGCGCCAATCTCGACTAGCTTTTCTGTTCGGGCGAGCTCTTGTTCATGCGCCTCCAGCTCCGCCCGTGCCGAGATGTAGCGCGTTTGCGCTTCGGCCAGCTCCGGGCTGAAGATCTGTGCGAGCGTCTGACCCCGCTGCACGTGCTGGCCCAGTTCGGCCGCCACACGCGTGATCCGGCCGCTGACGACCGGTGTCACCACGACTTGTTTATACGCATTGGGCTCCACCACGCCGGGTGCTCGAAGGCCGCCGGACATCGTCCCGGTCGCTACGGTGGCGACGGTGACCCCAGCGCGCTCGACCGCTTCCTGGCTGAGCGTCACAACGACGTCCGGTAACGCCGCCGATGCAACGCCGCCAGAAGCAGGCTCGGCGGCCGGACGCGCAGCGGGTGAGGGTGTTCCCGCCATCGCCGTATGTTCGTCCGATCCCGACGGCGATGGGGCACTCGGTCGCAAACCGATGTACGTCGCCCCTGCACCCACTGCAACGAGCGCTAGGGCTGCCATCACAAGGACTGCCCACCGCACTGACACGCGTGATTCCGAATTCATTTTGTCTCTCCAAGCGCCCGCTTGAGAGCGGCGCGTGCCTCCCATGCCTCGCGTAACGCGGTGGTGTACGCGTGCTCGATATCAAGGTTCCGGCGTTGTTCCGTCAACACGTCGAAGACCGTTGCGCGACCCAGGTCGAACGTCTGCCGGACGACGTCGAGGTTCTGTCGCGCGAGTGTGCGCACCCTGCCAGAGTAAAGATTGACGGCTCGCTGCGCCTGCGCATCGCGCGCCTGCGCCGCCTCGACTTCCGCGCGAGCGGCCAATTCCGCTGCTTCGCGGCGAGCCTCCGCGCCAGTCCGCTCGGCCTGGGCCGCGGCGACCTGACCCTGGTTCCGGTTGAACAGGGGCACCATCACCATCGCGCCCCCTGCGACATAGTTGAAGCGGCCACGCACGCGTTCCAGCGCTCCCGTCGGGCCGAACCCTTGCTGGGGAAAGCCGGCGTCCATGCGCATGTAGGTCCCAAAGAGGCTGACGTCGATACGGCCCTCGCGGCGTGCCTGGTCGATCCGCGCGTCTGACACGGCCACGCGCGCCTTGGCCTCGCGCACGTCCGGCCGTGCCGAGATCGAGACCGACGATGCAGGCACCGCGGCGATGGTGCCCGCCGCCACAAGGCTCTCGAGCGTTTCACGCAGCCGCAGCGGTTCTTCGGGCGACATGCCCAGCAACTGCTTGAGCTGCACCATGGCCGCATCGGCGCGACCCGTGGCGAGCTGACGCTCGGCTTCGAAGCGGCGCAACTCCACCTCCAGCAGATCGCGGTCCAGCGGCGGGGTGGCGCCGGTCTCCGCGCGAGCGCGCACGATGTCCCACTGGCGCTGGGCGGCGGTGACCACCTCATCGGCGATGACCGCCTCACGGACGGCCGCCGCGGCGACGCCGTACTGCATCCGCACGTCCGCAGCCAGCAACCGTTCGCGATCGGTGACGCCCAGCTGAGTGGCCTGCAGCGCGCGTTCGGTTGTCTGCACGCGCCCGCTCCGGCGGAACAAATCCAGAGGCCATTCAATGCCGACGCTGGTCTGGTTGTCCGTACCGCTCGGTTCAGTGCGGCGCTCGAACGTGAGCGTCGGATTCGGGCGCAATCCTGCCTGCTGCCGCAGTCCTCGTGCAACCTCGTTGTCCGCACGCACAGCGCGAAGCGCCGGTTCGCGCTCAAGCGCACGTGCGATCGCCGCGTCGAGTGCCACACCCGCCTGCTCGTGGACATACCGCGGGGCGAGCGGAGGGGCCGTCGCAGTCTCCTGGCCGCGCGCTGGCGCAGCAAGCACAAGGGCCGCCAGCATGAAGCTCGAGATTCGTCGGGACGTCGTCATTGCACAGATCCTTCGAAGTTGGCCGAACCTTGGCCGGCCGGACCATTCCACTCGATGCTCATCTGCCACGCTCCCGCCATCCCGAACTCGGCCGTCGCGGTATACCGCCCGGCCACACCCGCCGGATTCACCTGCACATTCCCCGGCATGACCATGCCTGGCATGGGCATGTTCGCGGCGAGGCGCACCGTTCCGACATCGACAAGATCGCCCGATGGCGAGCGGAACTCAATCGTGAACGCGTTGCGGCCACTTCGAAGCGTTCTGGTCGGCGAGAGCAGAACGATCGCCATGTCTCCGGACCGTACCGTCTGGACCACGGTACCGCCCGCCGCGGACGAACCGGCATCGGTCGCAGGCGTGCGCGTGAGCCGCCAAGCGGCAAACGACGCACCCACGACCGCGATCAGAATCACCGTGGCGATCAGAACCGCGCGCCGGCTGAAGGGACGTGGCGAGGCGGCTGGCAGCGGCTCGTGCTGCAGACCTAGCTGCCGTTCACGGATGGAGAAGAAGATGACCGGGGTCACGATCAGCACGTGGATGAGCGATGAGATCATGCCGCCGAGCACCGGCGTCGCGAGCGGTTTCATCACTTCAGCGCCGACACTGGTACTCCACATGATCGGCAGCAGCCCTGCGACAACCGTCGAGACCGTCATCACCTTGGGCCGAAGGCGCAGGAGCGCGCCCTCCATGACCGCGTCCCGTAGCGCCGCGCGAGTGAGCGTGCCACCGAGCTCGCGCCGCTTGCGCTCAACCGCCTCTTCCAGGTAGATGACCATCACGACACCGGTCTGCACGGCCGTCCCGAAGAGCGCGATGAAGCCGACCCAGACCGCCACGGAGAAGTTGTAGCCAAGCAGCCACAACAGGTACACGCCGCCTGTCAGGGCAAACGGAACGGCGAGCAGCACGTGCGCGGCTTCCACCGCCGACCCATACGTGAAGTAGAGGAGGATGAAGATGATCACCAGCACGATGGGGATCACAATCTGCAACCGGTCGCGTGCGCGCTCCTGGTTCTCCCAGCGTCCACTCCAGCCGATGTAGTAGCCCGCCGGCATGGTGACCGCACGTGCGACGGTCTCGCGAGCTTCCTGCACAAACCCACCGACGTCGCGCCCCTGCACATTCAGAAGCACGGTGGCGAGCAGCAACCCGTTCTCGGATGAGATCATGGCCGGCCCTCGAGCGTGTGCAATGCGCGCGAGTTGCCCGAGCGGGATCTGGGCGCCTCCTGGCGCACTGACGAGCACCTGCGCCAGAGCTTGCGCGTCTGCCCGGTCCTCGGGGCGATAGCGCACCCGCACTGGGAACCGCGCCCGGCCCTCGATCGTCGTCGTGAGCACCGTTTCACCGACGGCGTGCTCAATCACCTGCTGCACCTCGCCGACACCAATCCCGTACCGGGCGGCTGCCGTGCGGTCCACCTCGATGTTGAGGTACTGGCCGCTCGTGACCTGCTCGGGATACACGTTGCTCGACCCGGGGACCGTACGCACCGCGTCAGCCACCTGTCGCGCCAGACCCTCGAGCTTCGTCAGATCCGTGCCGAAGATCTTCACGCCCACTTCGGACCGGATGCCCGTGGTCAGCATGTCGATCCGGTTGATAATCGGCATCGTCCAGATGTTCGAGACGCCGGGCATCTGCACCGCGCGGCCCATCTCGGCACGCAGACGATCGAGCGTCATGCCGTCCCGCCATTGGTCCTTGGGTTTGAGATGCACCACCGTCTCCGTCATGTTCAACGGCGCCGGGTCAGTCGAGGTATCGGCCCTCGCGACCTTGGCGACGGCATAGGCCACCTCGGGGAACGAGGTCAAAATGGCGTTCTGCTTCGCGGCGATCTTGGTGTTCTCTTCCAGGGAGATGCTGGGATCGGCGATGGGCATGAACATCAAGTCGCCTTCGTTGAGGGGCGGCATGAACTCGCTGCCGATGCCGCGTGCCACAAACAACGCGCCAGCAAATAACAGCGCGGCGATGGCCACCGTCACCACGCGTCGCGCGAGCGCCGCCTCCAGCGCGGGACGATAGAGTCGCTGCAACCCGCGCATCACCGGGTTGTCGTCTTCCTTGTGGAACTTGCCTCCAAGCAGCAGGCTGCACAGCACGGGGACGAGCGTGACCGCCACGACGGTCGCCGCGAGCACGGCAAACGTCTTCGTGAAGGCGAGCGGGTGAAACAGCTTGCCTTCCTGACCGGTGAGCGCAAACACCGGGATGAAGGCCAGCAGGATGATCGCCATCGAGAAGAACACGGGTCGGCCCACCAGGCGCGTCGACTCCAGCACGGTTTCCCAGACGAGACGCCGGTCCTTCGGATCGACCCCGCGCTGTTCCATGAACCGGAAGGCGTTCTCGGTGACCACGATGCCTGCGTCGACGAGCACGCCGATGGCGATCGCAATACCCGCCAGGCTCATGATGTTGGACGAGATGCCGGCGTAGTACATCCCGAGAAAGGAGATGAGCACCGCCAGCGGCAACGGGATAGTGACGATCAGGATCGAGCGGAAGTGCATCAGGAAGACGACGTGCGCGAGCGTCACGAGCACGATCTCTTCGATGAGCGCTCGCCGA
This sequence comes from Vicinamibacterales bacterium, assembly GCA_040081675.1. Classification (GTDB taxonomy): domain Bacteria; phylum Acidobacteriota; class Vicinamibacteria; order Vicinamibacterales; family CAVVIG01; genus CAVVIG01. The sequence continues at coordinate 11,473 of JBEBGB010000043.1, read as the reverse complement.
AGCGTGTCAGCCGCTTGCTCGATCAGCGTCGATCGGTCGTAAAACGGCACGATCGTGACGCCCGCCGGTAGCCCCGGCTGGATCTGGGCGATGCGCGCCTTCACGGCATCGATCACCTCCTTGGTGTTGACGCCGGTGCGCGCGACGACGACGCCTCCGACCGCTTCGCTCGTGCCTTTGACGAGCGACGCCACGCGAAACGCGTTACCGATCTGCACACTCGCAACCTGCTCGACGTACACCGGCGTGCCATTCGAGGCGCCGATCACAATCTTCTTGACGTCGTCCACCGAGGCGATCAACCCGACGCCTCGAACGATCAACCAGGCACCGTTCGACTCCAGAACGTTGCCGCCGACATTCAGGTTGCTCTCGCGGACCGCGGAGACGATGGCACTCAGTGGCAGTCCGTATTGCCGGAGGCGGTTGGGGTCCACATCAATCTGGTACTGCTGCACGAAGCCGCCAACCGAGGCGACCTCCGCGACGCCAGGAACCGCGTTGAGCTGATATCGGACGAACCAGTCCTGCAAGCTTCGGAGCTCGCGCAGTGAGTGGGTGGGACTTTCGAGCGTGTACCAGAAGACGTGACCGACCCCCGTCGCGTCAGGCCCGAGCGTCGGAACCACTCCGACGGGAAGAGACTTCGAGACGAGACTCATCCGCTCGAGCACACGGGCGCGCGCGAAGTAGAGATCGATGTTGTCCTCGAAGACGGCGTAGATCATCGAGAACCCGAACGCGGACTGCGACCGCACGACTCGGACCCCCGCTAATCCCTGCAGACTGACCGTCAGCGGATACGTGATCTGATCCTCGACCTCCTGCGGACTGTGCCCTTGCCAGTCGGTGAAGACGATGACCTGGTTGTCGGACAGATCCGGAATGGCGTCAATCGGCGTGGCGTTCACCGCCCACCACCCCCACCCGGCAAGGGCGACGAAGAGGGCGATGACGATGAAGCGATTCTTCAGCGAGAGTTCGATGAAACGGTTGATCATGGACGACAGACCTCACGCACACGTGAGCGCGCGCAACTAGAGCCAAGCCGCCACTGGCGGCGGGACACACGGGTACTGTCGTGAGTTAGAGCAGGAAGACCGAGAGCAGGACGTGCTTCGGCACGTGAGCGCCCGGAAGGGGCACATGGGCGCGCCACGCGTCGAGTGGTGCAGGCGTCGTCACCGGCGCCATCGTCGCGAGACGGCTGGTCACCAGCGCCGCGGACAGCGAAAGGGAGAATGCCCCAGCCGACGGCGTCGAGTCGTCCGTGTCGGACGCCGCGCAGCAATTGTCGGCTTGGGCTTGCGTCACCACACGCCCAAAGCCTGAACCCGGCTCGGGGGAGCCGTGCATCGGACAGACATCACTGTCCGAGCAGCAGGCCATGCGGGCCTCAGGCGTGGCCTGCCAGCCCGCGCACTCGGCCCATCCAGCGGCGCCGAGCGTAAGAGCCACGACGAGCGCCGCCGCACGTCTGAACAGCAGGTCCACAAGAGTAGGATGCATGGTCACTACAAAAGTGTCAATGTAATCAGTCCAAGTCGGTCAGGACGCCCCTACGCTTACTTGGCTGTCACGGGGAATTTGCGCGAGCCGATTTCCTGGCCGCTCCGCGTCACCTTGACCGTGGCTTCCCACGCGCCCGCCATGGCCACATTGCCTGTGCCGCGATAGCGACCGCTCCCGTCGTGCTTCAGGGCCACAGTGTTGCGCATCTCGGACATGTTCATCGACGGCATGGCCGGCATCACGAACTCAACCGACACGGCGCCATCCGTGACCGGTTGCCCGCCGGCCATGACCATCGCCTCGAAGGAGTTCTCGCCGACCTTCGGAGGATCGGGCTCGGTCTTGAACGTCACGTCGATGTCCTGCATTGATGTCGGCGGTGCCACGGCCGCGGGCGGAGCCGACGCGGGCGTCGACGCCATGCCTTGGCTCGACGCGTCGTTCTGAGTGCCACGACCACAGCCGGCCGCGATGAGGCCGACCAGGACCGCGATGCCGATTGTCACGCCCATCAGTTTCATGTCTCGTCTCCTCTGCACGGCCGTCGCACGACGGCGCACGGTCTGATCGCCGCCCCTGGTGTCGCAGTGCCCTCACTGAAGAAGAGTTCGCAGGGTACGAGCGTTTGGTTACAGAGGGCCAAAGACTGAGGAATAACAGCCCGGAACTCCCATCCCAGCCGCCCGTGTAACCAACTCGGTCGTGCGGACGGATTCCTCTGTAGATGGCGTCTGGCGAGCCGCAACCGGTCGCATCGGCCGACATCGAATCGAGGCGGGTCGTCGCGACCGCTTGCGGCGCGCGATTCCATGGTTCACGTTCGTGGCGACTGAGGTCGCAGAGAAAAATTGGTCCGTCATGTATATGCTTCGTTTCCGTTCATGGTCAGTCGCGGCCCTCGCATTCCTGGCGTTCGCAGGAACGGCTGTTGCTCAAACAGCGTCATCGGCCGTTTTGAACACCCTTGAGGTTCGGCGTCTCGTCGGCAGTGCCGAGACCGGTGACCAGGCCCGCCTCGCCAGCCACTTCTCGGCTCTCGCGGAGCGATATGCGGCACAGGCCCGGCGGCACACGGCGATGGCACGAGCGTTCACCGGGAATCCGAACCGCCAAATGGCGACTGGGTGGTCGGCCAACTGCGAACGCCTGGCCAAGCTCAACGCCGAATCTGCGGGTACCGTGAGAGAGCTCGCGGCCCACCATCAGCGGTTGGCGACGGGGACGGCGTCCACCGCGCCGCAGGGCGGCGCCAGGTTCGAAGCCGGCGCGGGCGCGTTGACGCCGAGCGACGAAGACCTTGTTGCGCTGGCCGCGAAGGCGCGGACGCCCGCCGATCACCGCGCACTCGAAGAGTATTTCGTCACGCTGGAGAAACAGTACACCGCCGACGTCGCGGAACATGTGGCGATGGCGGGCACCTACAGGGGCACGCGAATCGCGTGGGCGGCGGTGCACTGCGATCAGTTGGCTAAACGCGCGCGTGAGTCCGCTCAGGCCGCCAAGGAAGCCGCCGCCACGCACAAACGCCTGGCCGCGGCATCGCTGTAGTCAGGCGGACAGTGAGCCAGCCTGGGACGCCGCCGACCGCGCGCGGTGGCGTCTCCCAGGCCAGACCGTGAGGGAACCAGTGAGGTGTCAATGCAGTTCGCTGGCGTGGGCAGTCCTGTTGACGAAGAATGGGACGCAGATGAGAACGGATGCGCGAGTGCGATGACCGATCAATCGAGCGAGCAGGAGCTTCGATCGCTCATGTGTGCCGGCCTCGACGGCGACGCCGACGCGCATCATCGCCTGTTGGTCGATTTGAGTCACCGCCTCCGAGGGTACTTTCGGTCCCGGCTCACGCAGTTCAATCGGGGACCGACAGAAGCCGAGGATCTCGTGCAGGAAGTCCTGCTCGCGGTGCACACCCGGCGCGACACGTACGATCGATCACAGCTCTTCACGCCCTGGCTGTATGCCATCGCGCGCTACAAGCTGCTGGACTATCTTCGGCGCACCAAGGTGTCGTTCCGGGATATCCCGGCGGACGACGCAGAACATTTGATCGCCCAGAACGACTTCGACGGCGTCGAGAGCGCGTATGACCTCGATTACCTCTTGGCCACGCTTCAACCGAAGTCGAGGCGCGCCATTCGGTACATGAAGCTCCAGGGCTTGAGCGTCCGTGAGACCGCCGCAAAGACCGGCATGTCTGAGTCCGCCGTGAAGGTCTCCGTGCATCGCGGGCTGAAAGCGCTCTCGGCATTGGTGAAGAAAGGAAACAAGCCATGAATACGGCACGGCTGATCGAGGCGTTGAGCGCGGACGTGGGTCCAGTGAGGCGCGCACCACTCGCGAGAACCCTGTCGTGGGTCATGGTGCTGGGCGCCGTCATCGCCGTCTGCGTCATGCTGGCGACGGTCGGGCCGCGACGCGGTCTCGCCGACGCGCCCGTCCACTTCCTGGCGCTGAAACTCCTCTTCACCATGAGCCTGGCCATCATCGGCGGAGTCGTGCTGTTCAGCGCCATGCATCCCGGTCGCGATCTGCGACGGTGGTCTCCGTACCTGCTTGTGCCCATCGTTCTGGTCGGCGCCGAAGGTGTGGTGGCGTTGGCGCTCACGCCACTCGCAGCCTGGGGCCCGATGATGCTCGGGACGCACTGGGCCATGTGTCTCGTCTGCATTCCGCTGTTTGCTACGCTGCCATTTGCCCTGTTGATTTGGGCGGTACGGAAGGGGGCCCCGACCGAGCTCTGGCGCACCGGAGCGATCGCTGGCTTGGTTGCTGGTTCCCTTGGAGCTGCCGCCTATTCGCTCCACTGCCCGGATGACTCGCTGCCGTTTGTGGCGATCTGGTACGCCGGGTCAATCCTCCTTTGTGCTTTGATCGGGAAGTCGCTCGGGCCGCGACTGCTTCGGTGGTGACGCCGCTAAAACTGCGGACGTGAGTCGCCCAGCGCTGTTAAAGACCCTCGTCAACCTCGTCGCCTCGTCGGAGTGTTTCGATGGCCGATCCTCCGATCATCTGCAGTTAGGCCCGGCAAGCTGGGCAGCATGCCGAGAAGAGCTGGTTCATAGAGAGGCGACGATGCGATCCGCAGCTTCGCCCCAACCGGCCCGCCGACAACCCCGACGACTCCTGCGTCAGCCGCGTCAGGTGGCAGGTCTGACCGCCGCAGCTCGCGGCGGAAGAGCCATAACCCGACAAGGGCGGCGATAGCCACCATCACGCCAAAGCTGGTGACCTCGAACGTGCCGATGCGGAAAAGTACTGGATACATCTGTCACAGTCGGTCGGCGGCCAAGGCGACCGCCACGTAACGCGCACCTTTGCCAATGGCCGTCCAGATAGCAAATCTCCAGAACGGCATCCTGGCAGCGCCCGCCAGCGCCACCAGCACATCCCCGATCAGCGGAACCCACGACAACAGCATCGCAGGGGGACCATACCGGGCCAGCAACGCGCCGGCTCGCCGCACCCTCGCTGATGCGGGCGAAGCGATAGTCACGGCCCCTCGACCCAGCCAATACGTGGTGCAGGCGCCTAGGAGGTTCCCGGTTGTTGCGACTATCACGGGTACGAGCCAGGCGTCCGAGTTCCTCACGACGACTACCAGAGGCACCTCGGATGAGAGCGGCAGAATGGTCGCAGCCGCAAAGCTCCAGGCAAAGAGAACGATGAGGCTCAGGCGACTCTCACGGCTAAATCACACGCGGAATGCCGTCAGCCTGCCTGCCCGCCGGCAGGCCTCCGCGCCGGTCGGCTCGACGTATGTGAATGCCGAATCTTCCAGCTCCCATCCGCCCCCTTGACGAGCACCAGTGTCTCCAGTCCGCCCGAGTCGAGCTCCCGTTCGCCCGTCTTTGCCTTGATCGCGTACTCCGACGTGACATATGCGGATTGGCCCCCCGGAAGCATCGCAACCTTCGTATTGCTGTGTCCGAACTGCAGGTTCTCAAACGCCTTCAGCTCAGGCCCGAGGTGCCGGTCACGGTAATCGATCCAGCCGTTGTTGATCCCCCCACCCTCGTAGATCGTGACGTCCGGGTGGTAGAAAGCGGCGAGCTTGTCGAGGTCCTTCGCTTTGAACGCCGCGTCATAGCCTTTCAGCCAGGTCTCGATGGCCACGGCGTCCCCTGATGGCGCGCCGGCAGCCGATTGGCCACTCAGGTTTGTGACGGATGCGGGCCGCTTGTCACCCGCAACACCGACCCAGTCCGCGACAGTCCCGTCGCTGAAATGCTGATGCGCCTTCCAAACGATCTCGCCCGCAGCAGGATTGCGAGCGCGAAACACGAACTCCGCCGCTGCCTTGGGCGGAATGGCCTTCTTCCACGCGATCGACGTGATGCGGTCGCCCTGCTTCGCCGTCTCGAAGGTGGCGCCCTCGGTCGGCAACACTTCGAGCACGGTTACGTCAGCCGGGATCTCGAGGACAGCATGCGTCGTCGCGACAACTCCTTCAGTCGGGACGCGAACGGTGTACCGCTCTTCACCGCCAGGCTTCGACTCACGAGGCCGGACGCTGACATGGGCGCCCGCGAATGCCGGCACGAGCAGTACAAGGATCGTGAAGAGCAGGCTCTTCTTCATTCGGATACTCCTGTGTTGGCTCATCGCGTCTACTTGGTGGCGGCTGGTGCAGCGCCAACCTCGATGGTCTTGGCCGTCATGCTCTTGTCCTTCTCCTCCACGGCAGTGATGACCACACGAGTGCCGATCTTGATCTCTTCGACCTTGACCGACGGCTTGGCTTTTACCTTCGTATCCTTTGTGACCTTGACCATGACGTCCTTGCCATCTTTGTCCTTGAGCATGACGTGATCGGCTGCCGCCATCGTCACCGTGCCCATCACCTTGTGTTCGTGGCCTTCGTGCGCGAGAAGGCTTACGCCGGAGCCAAGCGCCAGAATCGCAAGCGCCAGAAGGGTTGCAGAAAAGCGTTTCATCATCGTTCCCCCAGAATTGTCCAAGCTAAAACCACAGCCGCAGCCCTGTGACGAATCGAGCTCCGCCTGTTCCTTCGCCAGCGGCCTCGGCGAAGTCAGCGGTCTTCCCCCACTTGTTGTTCCAGCTGACGCCCACGTACGGCGCCACTTCACGTCTGAACTCGTATCGGAGTCGGAATCCGGCATTCGTGGTACTCAAGCCGGCGCCCACACCTCTCTCGGGATCCGACTTCCCAATAATCTCCGTCTCGAGAAGTGGTTGCAGGACGAGGCGATTCGTGAGGAGCAGCTCGTACTCGACCTCGAAGCGCGCATGGGTCCGCCCTGAGGCACCGACATAGGCCGTTGCCTCGATCTCGAACCAATAGGGCGCCAGACCTTGCGCGCCAAACGCCGCCCACGTCTGCGCCGGCCCAGGCCGAAAGTCCTGCCGGACGCCGGCGACCACGTCCCACCACCGCGAGAACTGTCTGCCGTAAAGGACGTGTGTTTGGGCTTCGCCGACGCGCCCGTCTTCACCGTCGCCTTCGGCCCGGAACCAGAGACGGTCACGGTCACGGCCGACCCAGCCTCGACTGTCAATACTCAGTCCGTTCGCGCGCTTGGCCGCTTGCCACTCCAGCTGGTCGAAGAGGACGAAGTGGCTCACTGCGTTGTCGTGAGCAGCGTGTCCCTCGACATCGGGGAACGCCGCCTTCCGGTCCTCGTCTGTGACCGGTGGAATGAATGGCGGCAGCTCGGGTGCGCCTTCCCTGGACGGCTTCTCTGGTGCACTTTGGCTGGGCTTCGCCGGTTGATGTCCCGCATGTGGATCGGCTTGCGCCCACGCCTGAGATCCGGTCGCGAGCACCAGCAGCCCGCCGATACAAGACACGAAGCGGTTCACTGAGCGCCGCGTCATTCTTCGACCCGCACTTCCCGGAACATTCCCGCTTCCATATGGAACAGAAGATGACAGTGATACGCCCATCGTCCCAGGGCGTCCGCGGTCACGCGATACGAGCGTTTCGTGCCGGGCGGCATGTCCACGGTGTGCTTGCGCACGTGGAAGTTGCCCTGGTCGTCCTCGATGTCACTCCACATGCCGTGAAGGTGAATCGGGTGGGTCATCATCGTGTCGTTCACGAGCACGATGCGGAGACGTTCGCCGTAGTTCAGTCGCAGGGGTTCAGCGTCGGAGAACTTGACGCCGTTGAACGACCACGCGAATCGCTCCATGTGACCGGTGAGATGTAGTTCGATCGTTCGTCCCGGCTCGCGACCGTCTGGGTCGGCAAACACACTCTTGAGATCCGCGTAGGTGAGCACACGACGCCCGTTGTCCCGCAGTCCGATACCTGGATCATCGAGGCGAGACGTCGGCATCATCGTCTGCATGTCGACGAGCGGATTGCCGTTCTCGGTCGGCGGATGCTGTTGCATACCACCGCCCATCGCCGACATGTCGTGACCCGCCTGCGGATCCGTCGGCTGTTGCGCCGGCATCACATGCCCAGCATGTGGATCCGACGGAGTTTGAGGTGCCGGCTGCGCGGGCGCCTGGTGACCCGCATGCGGATCAGGTGTGGTCGGCTTTGCAAGTGCACCGTGGCCGGCGTGCGGATCGGGTACGGCTGGTTCGGCTGCCGTCGCAGATCCCGCACCCACATCGGCTGGAGCTTGCGCGATCATGGCGCCCATGTCGTGTCCCATCGCCCCATGTCCCATGTCGGCCATCGTGAGCCTCGCACGAGGATCGAGCTCGGGGACGGCCGCGCGCAGGCCTTCGCGCACGGCGATCGTGCCCGCGGCGAAGCCTGTCCGATCCATCGACTGCGCAAAGATCGTGAACGCGTCTTGCCCAGATGGCTCCACGATCACGTCGTACGTCTCCGCCGTTGCAATGCGGAACTCATCGACGGTGACGGGATGCACGTACTGACCGTCTGCGGCGACCACCGTCAGCTTCAGACCGGGAATCCGTACATCGAAGTACGACATCGCTGAGCCGTTGATGAAGCGCAGGCGCACACGCTCGCCAGGTCTAAAGAGCCCTGTCCAATTGCCGGCCGGGGCTACGCCATTCATCAGATAGGTGTAGGTGTAGCCGGACACATCGGCGAGATCCGTCGGGTTCATCCGCATCTCGCCCCACGTCTTGCGGTCCGCGAGCGCGTTCTTGAGTCCCTGCGATCGAACGTCTCGGAAGAAGTCTCCAACCGTTCGCTGACGAAAGTTGTAGTAGTCCGAGCGCTTCTTCAGTTTTGCGAACACGCGCGCAGGGCTTTCGTCCGTCCAGTCCGTGAGCATGACGACGTGTTCCCGGTCGTACTTGAACGGTTCCGGCTCTCGAGCCTCAATTACGAGCGGCCCGTAAAGCCCCAGCTGTTCCTGGAATCCCGAATGACTGTGGTACCAGTACGTGCCCGCCTGTCGCACCTTGAAGCAATACACATACGTCTCACTCGGACGAATGCCATGGAAGCTGAGACCTGGCACGCCGTCCATGTTCGCGGGCAGCAGAATGCCGTGCCAGTGAATCGACGCATCCTCGTCGAGCGTATTCGCCACGCGCAGCGTGACCGTGTCACCTTCCTTCCAGCGGAGCGTCGGCGCTGGCACGGACCCGTTCACGGTGAACGCCACTCTCGGGTGCCCCGTAAAGTTCATGGGCGTCTCACCGATGCGCAAGTCGAAGTCGCTTCCGGAGAGGGCGGTCCAAGCAGCCGGCGGATTGCCCTGCGCCAATGCCGGCGTGCGCCACAAGCCGAGGCCCGCTGCTGCGCCACCAACGGCGAGGCCCTTGACGAAGGTCCGCCGAGAGACCTGCCCATCGAAGAATGCCGGAGATGAAAACCGTTGCGAGCTCATAAATCCTCAGTCCTGATGTCCCTTCTTGGGCGCTGCCGAAATCGGGCCGCTCGGTTCACCCTGCAGGAAACGGCGTGCCTCTTCCTCTTCCCTGAACTGCGCCGGTGTCTTCGGATTGAGCGCTTCCATTCGCTCAATATCCTCCGGCGTCAGCTTCGGCAAACGCCTGATGAAATGCACTAAGCCCCAGCTGTCGCGCTCGCTTTCGGGAGTTCCCGTTCCCCAGCCCGGCATGCCTGTCAGGCGGATGCCATGCTCAATAATCGAGAACAGCTCCCCGTCAGTCAGCGATTGAGCGTTGGCAGCACGCATGTCAGGCGCCTTCGGATAGAGGCCGCGACCGATCTTGGTCTCGCCGCTTCCGTCATTGGCGTGGCACGTGGCGCAGTGATCGGCGTAGTGTTCCAACGCTTGCCCGAGTGCGGCTTCGGTCGGCTGCACTGGGTTTGACCGGGTACGCATCGCTTGAGGCGTCGCCCAACGTCGCATGGCGCGAGCCAGGATCTCTTCAAATTGACTCGGCTCCTGGTGCGCGCTGAGCCCGCGACGCACGACCGTGTACGCGAGCACGCCGCCAACCACACACACACCGACGATCAGTACTAGGAGCGCACGGAGGGTGGCCTTCATCGCGCCGCCGCCCTTGCCGGACACTGATGGATTCCTGAACGGCATCCGCCGAGCGTGCCGATGTCGATTTCCCTTCATCAAAGGTCCCTTCCCACAGCACACGGCACGGGCAGACACGGCCGTGCCAGACGGTCCTCAAGACCGCGATCTAGCGATAACTGAGCGCTGTCAGACGCTTATCGAGATGGGATCAGACGCGTAGGACGAGAGGCGTCGTCGTGGGAGGCGCCGAACCTGGAGGGGTGCTGTATTCGAAATGTGGTCCGGAGTCGGCTGGCGCCTTGAATGTCGCCAGTGCGATGGTGGTCGCACTGGGAATCGAAGTGATATCCCAATTCGCTCGCTCGGTGGCAGTCGTAGATGCCTGTCGGAGAGCGCCATCGTGACTGTTGCAGTCGTGGTCTGAAACGCTTCGGACTTGAGCGCTTGTGGAAAAGGGCGCGGGCTCGTCAACATCGGTCGTGGAGCCGTGATGATGCCCTGAGACGCTGGTAGGGCTGCTGGCAGCAGACTCGCACAGCATCGCGCACAGGGTTCCCGAGACCGGCAGCGCGGTCAGGATGGCCAGCACGACGATGCTGATGGTTCGCTGGTTCAAGCCCACGCTCCGAGTATACAGCGAGGCGGGCGACAAGGTCCGATCTCCCAAGAATGAACGGCATTCACAGGGATGCCCGCCTCAACCGAAGTGCATTGCCGATGACTGAGACCGAACTGAACGTCATCGCCGCGCCGGCAATCATCGGGCTGAGCAGTAGTCCAAACCAGGGATACAGGATCCCCGCCGCAATCGGAACGCCTGCCACGTTGTAGATGAACGCAAAGAACAGGTTCTGCCTGATATTCCGCATGGTAGCGCTGCTCAGCCGACGGGCGCGCACGATGCCGCGAAGGTCCCCCTTGACCAGGGTGACACCGGCGCTCTCCATGGCCACGTCTGTCCCGGTGCCCATCGCGATGCCCACGTCCGCCTGCGCGAGCGCAGGCGCGTCGTTGATGCCGTCTCCGGCCATCGCCACACGTTCACCACTCGCCTGCAGGCGCTTGATCACCTCCGCCTTCTGATCCGGCAGTACGTCGGCTTCGATGCGATCGATCCCGACGGACTTCGCGACGGCCTCAGCGGTCGTGCGATTGTCACCGGTGAGCATCACCACCTTGATGCCTTCCCGGTGCAAGGCCTCGATGGCTTCGTGTGTGGTGGGCTTGATGGGATCGGCCACGCCGACAAGTCCCGCCGTCCTTCCATCGACCGCGACAAACATGACGGTCTGACCCTCGCGCCGTAGTTCCTCCGCCCGCGCCTTCAACTGACCGGGATCGATGCCGAGCGCCTCCAGGTGCTTCAGATTCCCAATGGCCACCGTGCGTCCATCGACGGTGCCGGTCACGCCCTTGCCCGTGGCCGACGCGAAGTTCGTGACCTCGGACATGTCGACGTTCCGTTCGCGCGCGCCTCCCACAATGGCTGCGGCGAGCGGATGTTCGCTCACGTGCTCAAGACTCGCGGTCAGGCGCAGCAGCGTCGCGGCGTCGATCCCAGGCTG
>JBEBGB010000384.1:0-5091 GCA_040081675.1 Vicinamibacterales bacterium | reverse complement strand
TAGGGCAATCCCGCGAGACTTGCCGCGCGTTTGGGCGCGAAGCGCCTCCGGCCATCGTTTTTTCACAGGCGTGTCACGGTGCTGCCAAAGACCTCCTGTTCAATGAATCAACGGAAAGGGACGGATTCATGAAGAAACGCCTACTGTTCATCATTGCTGTCGTCATCGCGGTGACGGCGAGCGTGGCCGCCTACTACACGGTCAGGGGTGCCGAGGTCGCACCCGTGTTGACCACCGCCCGCGTATCGCGTGGCGACATCGTCGAGTCGGTTGACGCGACGGGGACGCTCGAGGCGGTGACCACCGTTCAGGTCGGCACACAGGTCTCCGGAACGATTAAGTCGCTTTACGCCGATTTCAACACGAGGGTGAAGAAGGGACAGGTGGTGGCCGAGCTCGAGCCGTCACTCCTGCAGGCGCAGGCTGACCAGGCGCGCGCGAGTGTCGAACGGCTCGAGGCGGAGGTCGATCGGGTTCGAGTGCAGGTCGAGGACGCCCAGGCCAAGTTGATGCGGGCCCAGGAACTCTCCAAACAGCAGCTCATCTCGCGCAGCGAGCTCGAGACGGCCGGGACCACCGCACGCGAGATCGAGGCGTCGCTCAAGTCGGCGCGGGCACAGGTGACGCAGGCGCGCGCGTCGCTCAACCAGAACAACGTCACGCTGGACCACGCCGTGATCAGGGCGCCCATCGACGGGATCGTGATCTCACGGAATGTGGACGTCGGGCAGACGGTGGCGGCGAGCACGTCGGCACCCACGCTCTTCGTGATCGCGAAGGACCTGACCCAGATGCGCGTCAATGCGAGCGTTGACGAGGCCGATATCGGGCGAATCAAGGAGGGACAGGCCGTCACCTTCCGCGTGGACGCCTATCCCGACGACACGTTCACGGGCACCGTCTCCCAGGTGCGCCTCCAGCCGGTCACCGAGTCGAACGTCGTCAGCTACGTCACGGTCATCGACGTCGCGAATCTCGACCTGAAGCTGAAGCCAGGTATGACCGCCAACGTCACGATCGAGATGGCGCGCGCTGACGATGTCCTGAAGGTGCCGGCATCGTCGCTGCGATTCCAGCCGACGGCGGAGGTGTTCGCGGGGCTGAAACAGGATCTGCCGCGCGAGACCGCGCGCGGCGCACGAGTGTGGGTTCTGGCGGACAACGCGATTCATCCGGTGGCGGTCAAGGCCGGCCTTAGCGACGGCGCCAACGTCGCCATCCTCGACGGCGAGCTGGCGGACGGTGCGCAGGTGGTGACGAGCGTGGTGGCGACCAGTGCCGCTGCGACGGCGACGACGGGCAGTTCACCGCTCGTGCCCCGAATGCCGGGTGGTCGCGCCACCGGCGGCGGGGCGCAGGGCAATCAGCGACAGGGCTCGGCGGGTGGCCGGCAGTGAGTACGCCTGTCATCAGCGTTGCAGACCTGACGAAGACCTACGCGGTGGGAGAGGTCGAGGTGCCGGCGCTGCGCGGCGTGACGCTGGAGGTGCGCGCCGGCGAGTTCCTCGCTCTCACGGGGCCGTCGGGCTCAGGCAAGTCCACGTTCATGCACCTGCTTGGCTGCCTTGATACGCCGACCGGCGGCGGCTACCTGTTGAATGGCGATGACGTCTCGACATTCTCGAAGCGTGACCTCGCGCGCGTGCGCAACCGCGATATTGGCTTCGTGTTTCAGGGGTTCAACCTGCTGTCGCGCACGTCGGCTATGGAGAACGTCGAGCTGCCGATGCTCTACGCGGGCAGGATTCCTGCGGCTGAACGTCGCGCTCGCGCGAAGGCGGCTCTCGAATCCGTTGGCCTCGGCGCGCGCCTCGATCACCATCCGAACCAGATGTCAGGAGGCCAGCAGCAGCGCGTGGCGATCGCAAGAGCGCTCGTCAACAATCCTGTGCTGTTGCTTGCCGACGAGCCGACAGGAAACCTTGACAGCCGTACGAGCGTGGAGGTGATGGATATTTTTCAGCGCCTGAACCGGGAGCGGGGGCTCACCATCGTGCTCGTGACGCACGAGCAGGAGATCGCGGAGCACGCCACGCGGATCGTCGCGTTTCGCGACGGCCGGGTACGCGCCGATCAGCAGGTGGCATACCGCCGCGACGCGGTGGTGGAGCTTGAACACGTGAATGCGCAGGCAGACGCCGACGCGCTGATGACGGCGTGAGGATCCGCCGGGAGAAGCGCCTGGAGAAGCCATGTCCATAGCCATGACGTTCATCGTCGCCCTCAAGGCCCTTCGCCGCAACGCGATGCGCACGGCGCTCACCGCGCTCGGCATGATCATCGGCGTCGCCGCCGTCATCGTCATGGTGGCTATCGGCAACGGGGCACGCATATCGATTGAGACGCAAATCAAGAGCGCCGGCTCGAACATCGTGATGGTGAATGCCGGCTCCGGTCCGTTCGGGCCCGTGCGCCAGGGACAGGGAAACACCACGACGCTGACGCCCGAGGACGCCGAGGCGATTCGTCGCGAGGTGCCAGGGATTCGTTACATGTCGCCGGGCGTCAACACACGCGCACAATTGGTGGCGGAGTCCGGGAACTGGGGCACGCAGATCCAGGGTGCGGGTCAGGCGCTTGCGGAGCTCAGGGCCTGGCCGATGCAGTTCGGCGCCTTCTTCACCGAGCAGGACGTGACGCGCGCCTCGAAAGTGGTGGTGCTCGGTTCGGTGGTCCGCGATCAGTTGTTCGGCGCTGGTGCCGATCCGACGGGTGCTGTCGTGCGCATCAAGAACCAGCCGTTCAAGGTGCTGGGAGTGCTCACCACCAAAGGGCAGGGCGCGAACGGGCAGGACCAGGACGATACGGTGATCGCCCCGTACACGACCGTGCAGAAGAAGCTGCTTGGGCAGACGCACCTCCAGAACATCACGATCTCGGCCGCCGACGGCGTGCCGCTCGACACAGTGACGCAGGGCATCACCGATCTGCTCACGGTGCGCCACAAGATTGCGCCCGGTGAGGACAACGACTTCCTCGTCCGTACGCTCGAGGAGATCGCGACGGTTCTCACCTCGACCACGACGACGATGACCTATCTGCTCGCGGGGATCGCGGCCGTGTCGCTGCTCGTCGGCGGGATCGGAATCATGAACATCATGCTTGTGTCCGTGACCGAGCGGACGCGCGAGATTGGCCTCCGCTTGTCGGTGGGTGCCCGGGACCTCGACGTGCTGCGCCAGTTCCTGGTGGAAGCGATTGTGCTCAGCCTCGCCGGGGGCGCGGTGGGTATCGGGCTTGGGTTCGGCGCCGCATCCGCCGTCAGCCGATTCGCCGGCTGGCCCGCGGTTGTCTCGCCTGATGCGGTGGCCATGTCGTTCGCGTTCGCCGCCGCCATCGGCATCTTTTTTGGCTTCTATCCGGCCCGCAAGGCCGCCGCACTCGACCCGATCGAGGCATTGAGGTTCGAATGATGCGACTAAGGACGTTCGTGTTCGCGCTTGCCCTCGCCGCGCCAGTCATGGCGCAGACGACGCCGGCGCGGGTTTCCACAGCCGCGGCGGTTCCGCTGTCGCTTCAGGATGCTGAGCGCCGGGCTGTTGATCGCAACCCAGGTCTCGCCTATGCCCGGCTCGGGACAGAAGGCGCGGACTTCGCGTCCGCCGAGACAAGGGCCGCCTATAGCCCGACCTTCGTGGCGTCGCTCACCGAGCGATCGCAGACCAACCCATCAACGACTCAGCTTTCTGGCGGACAGACGTCGGTGAGGAGCGACGCGGCGTCGTACTCGACCGGGGTGTCCCAGCTCGTCCCCTGGGGCGGATTGGTGTCTCTCGATTTCACTGGCAGTCGCAGCGCCACGTCGAGCATCTATTCGACCTATAACCCAAGCTTTGCGTCCGCGGTTGCCGCGTCGATCTCTCAGCCGCTTCTGCGCGGGCTGAGGTTCGATGCCACGCGTGCCGCGATCGCGCAGGCGGATATCTCACGCGGCATCGCCGACGTCGAGCTCCGCCAGGAGACGGCCACGCTCCTTGCCGGCGTGCGACGCGCGTACTGGGAGCTGGTCTACACCGTGGATGCACTGGCCACCGCGCAGCGTTCAGAGGCGCTGGCCGTGCGGCAGCGCGATGACAACCAACGCCGCGTGGACCTCGGCACGGTGGCACCAATCGACGTCCTGGAATCGGAGGCGGAGGTGGCCTCGCGCCACCAGGCCAGCGTGCAGGCGGAAGGGGCCTGGCGCGATGCGCAAGTGGCGCTCAAGGCACTGATTGTGGCCAATGCCACCGACGCCGTCTGGAAGGCCACCATTGTGCCCACGGACCGGCCGGCCGAGAGCGTGCGTGCTATCGACCTTCCGCAGGCGATTTCGAAGGCTGTCGCCAACCGAACGGACCTAGACCGTGCGCGCCGTGTCCGGCAGTCGAGCGACGTCAGTCTGAGATTGTTCGACGACCAGCGGAAGCCCGCCGTTGACCTCGTCGGCGGCTACACGCTGAGTGGTATCGGCGGCACGCAGGTGCTCCGATCGACCACGTCACTCGGCAGCGAGGTCATCGGTACTGTGTCGGGGAGCTACTGGGACGTGCTGCAGTCCATCGGTGGGCTGAGCTACCCGACGTGGACCGTGGGCGTCAGCGTGACGATGCCGATCGGGAATCGAGCGGCAAACGCCAGATATGCGCAGGCGGATGTGGCTCGGAAGCAGGTTGACGCGCAGCTTGCGAGCCTGGAGCTGCGGGTGACGGCCGCCGTGACGCGTGCCGCGCAGCAAGTACGCAGCGCCGAGGAGCAAGTGAAGGCGGCGTCCGCCGCGCGCGCGCTGGCGGCGCGCCGTCTCGAGGCTGAGCAAGCGCGTCGCGACGTGGGGCTCTCGACCACGTTCTTCGTGCTGCAGGCGCAGCGCGACCTCGCGACGGCGGAAACCAACGAACTGCGCGCCCAGCTCGACTACGGGACGGCGCTCGCAGACTTCGATCTCGCGCAGGAGGCGCCGGCCACATAGCGGATCTGACCTGCTCGCGAGGTCGTCCGCGCTCTGGCCACCGATTTTTCACAGGCGTGTCACGGTGCTGCCAAAGACCTCCTGTCCAATGGAGGAGCGACAACAACGCGCGTGACGTACACGCGAATTCTCAGACGGAGGAA
>JBEBGB010000383.1:0-5101 GCA_040081675.1 Vicinamibacterales bacterium | reverse complement strand
ATCCGCCGATGCGGCGGCAGTTCCGACTCCTCGACGTACTTCAAGTAGCGCAGCACCTCGGCGCTGATCACGGTGCCCTGGCTGTGGGCGAAGAAGACGACGGCGTCATAGCCGGCACCGGTCAGCGGATCGCGCCACGTGCAGACGTGGCGGAGCACCGAACTGAACCTCGCCGCGATGCGTGCCGACGGGGTCCGCAACGGCGGGTCGTGACGCAGCCAGTTCGCGACGTCGAGCGCCACATCGAGGACGCTGCGAAGCGCGGCGCCAGCCGCGCGCACCGTGAACAGGACGAAGATGACGACGCCCACCACCAGCACTGCCTGGGCGTCAGCCGCGCGCCCTTCGGTTGAGTACCGCGAGCTGAGCCACAGCCCGGCGCCCAAAAGGAGACCCGCTGTGATCAAGAGTTCGACGAGGCGTCCACTCCAGGCGAGGCGCCGAAACGCGAGCGATACCTCCCTACCCAGCCGTCGTGCGTCGGGCGGAGGCCGCCGCTCGGAGAACACCGCAGGCAGGAAGAGCCACACCGCGAACAGGGCCGCTGCGAGGAAGGCCAGGCTTCCCCAGTACACACCGACTGGAATGCTGAGACTGAACAGTTCGCGCAGCCGCGGTTGAACGCCCTTCAGCGGGTTGAGTGGCAGCCGCGCCGAACTCAGCACGATTGCCTGCCAGAGGCCGAGGTCCGCGGCCAAGACCAGGACGCCAGAGACGGCAAGCGTGAGATTGGCGGTGGCGGCCGCCCGCCCAGCGTGTTCGCGCGTGCGTTCATCGAGACGGCCCTTGATCGCGCCGGTCACCGACAGAAGCAGACAGCCCGCCGTGCAGACCGAGAACCCGATCCAGAACGCCCAGTGCGGATAGGTCACGTGCCATCGGAACACTTCGAGTTGAGCTTCGAGCAACCCCAGGGCATCCGGCTTCCAGTTCCGTGTTTTCAACGCCAGCAAGTAGTGACCGGTAATCAGGAGAATGACGATCCAGCCGACTCCCAGCGCTCCTTTTCGTCTCCGCCTGTAGGCGTACATCATCGCGATCACGGCGGCCGCGGCGATCGCCCAGGTAACGAGAGGAGCCGCCCATCGCAGATCGAAGGGCGCGAGGAGAAGCGCCGACAGGACGCCGGCTGCGAGGATTGCGACGAACAGCCACGGCCCGACGGCGACGGGCAGCCTCCGTCGCGCCAAGTACACCCAGCGCGCCACAACGGCGGTGCCCACCATTGCTATCACCTGCCCTATCAACGCCGATGGCAGCCCCAGCGTGATGTAGTACCCCGCGAGCAAGCCCGAGGCGCCGAACGCGAGCAACGCCAGATTCAGGATTGGAATGGCCAGCACGAGGAGCAGGTGCGCAATCCGGTGGGACCACTTGAGAGCCCGCCAGGCCAAGGTCGTGCCGTAGCTGGCCCTGGCGTAGTCGATGGCGCGACTGCCCAGGTCGCACATGAAGAAGAGCAACTGGTAGAAGGCGATGAAGTTCTGGACCACCCACGTCTGCGGGCGCGAGAGGTCGCCCCAGTACATCTCGAACAGGTGGCAGGTGCAGTCCGACCCGCGGCGCATCTCGATGCGGCGGGTCTGATACGTGGCATCCGCGCCGTCCGGCACATACCCGGAGAAACGCTCGCGCATGTCGAGAATCTCGACCGGCGCAGGGCCTTCTGCTTCCGCAGGCGCGGCGGTAGGGCTCTGGCCGCTCACGCTGGAGGCCCTGCCCGCGATCGCCTTCTCGAGCGACTTCGGTGTATAGCGGGCGACGTCAGCGTGTGCGCGCGGGGGCGTCGTGCCATCCTCGGGCACCACACCTCCGGCCACGGCCGTCAACTGCGTCGAGATCGGCCGTACCGGCACACGGAGGTCTGATTGATCGAGCCAGGTGTAATCGCCGCCGTGACGGCGCAGGAGATCCGAGACGGCCGCGACGGTCTCGCACGGCTGCTGGTCGGCGACGCCATGAACGGCGATAACGGCGATGGTCGGGTTGGCGTCGCGCGTCAACGGCCCTCCTGCCCTCTTCACGCCAAGTCGGCGACATGTCGAACAGCGATGAGCGCGTCAGGTTACCACCCGCGCGCGAGGGAAACTTGAACAATTGGCGAGACCTGACTCCGCCGCGTGGCGTCGACCGCCGTCGCGTCGATGAGATAGGCTAGCGCGGTGGACTTGCACGAGGTCGCAGAGGCGAGAAGCCTCGCCATTCACGCGGAGATTGCCCGGCGACTCGAGCACGACGCGTCCGTGGTGTCGCGGGCGCGAGACACGCTGGAGCGGTGGCGTCGGGATGGGCGGATTGCGCCAGCGTATGCCCGTCAGTGGGATTACTGGCTGACGCGCACGGTCCAGGAGCTGGCGGCCTTGCTCACCGACGAGGGCGAGGCCGCGCGCGCGCTGCGGCAGAACTCGCCATTTGTTGGCATCATCGATCCGCGGACACGTTGGGCAATCTGGAGAGACGTCCGTCAACAGGCTGACCGCTGACCATGCGCCGATCCGACCTCGAACACATCATCCGCGCCGCAGCCAATATCAGCGACGATGACGAGATCGTCGTCATCGGTAGCCAGTCCGTCCTCGGGCAGTTTCCCGACGCCCCGCCCGAGCTGTGCGTGTCAATGGAGGCGGACGTTTACCCGCGAAATCATCCAGAACGGTGGGACGTGATCGACGGTTCCATTGGCGAGCTCTCCCCGTTCCACCAGATGTTCGGCTACTACGCACAGGGCGTCGAAGAGTCGACGGCCGTTCTCCCGGCAGACTGGAAGACTCGTCTCATAGCCGTACGGAATCACAACACCCGGGGCGCAACGGGGCTCTGTTTGGAAGTCCACGATCTCTTGATCTCGAA
The DNA here is from genome assembly GCA_040081675.1 of Vicinamibacterales bacterium. Lineage (GTDB taxonomy): Bacteria > Acidobacteriota > Vicinamibacteria > Vicinamibacterales > CAVVIG01 > CAVVIG01. The sequence goes on along the minus strand of JBEBGB010000383.1, from coordinate 2,251 downwards.
GTATGTGGCTGGGCGAGACAAGGACCTACGTTTCGTAGCGGCAGCGGCCAGACACCACCTCGCAAACGGCGTCACGATGCTTCAGCGGCTGGAGGCGACGCCGCTTGACGCCGAGCGGCGCGCGTTGGTTGCGGCTCGCATCGCGCGCGACTTCGCCGCCGCCTAGTGTCTAGCGCAACGTGAAGCTGTAGGGGCCGGTGCCGGAATCAAACGGATTGAGCAGAATCTGGTACGTGCCGGCTTTCGGCAGGTCGTAGGCGAAGCGACACAGGTCCCCGGCGGTCAGGTCTTGATCGCCGTACAGGAGTCGGAGCGCGGTGTTCCCCGTGCAGCTGCCAGCGTCCACCGCGACGTGCGTCGGCGCGGCGATCGTGAAGCGATAGATGTCGCGCTCGCCACGTTTCTCCAGGTTCCCGCTCACCGTCTTGCCCAGTTGCAGATCGAGCACGCGATCGGGCCGCACGACCACGATCGGGTAGCGGTACTCTCCCGTGCGGTCCGCAAACCGGTTCACCAGGAAGGTGTACCGTCCGTCCGCCGGCAACACGACGCGATCGCCGCACGTCACGGCCGTCGCGATGTCCTTGTCGTCGGGCCGCTTCAGTGTGCTGAAGCGCAAATCGATACAGTTGCGCGGATCGATGACGATGATGTCGCCCTTGCCGCCGGTGAACGTGGTCGTCGGTTGCTGCTTCGCGTCAGAGATCCGTCCCTCGACGACGAGACCCCTGGTGACGCCGCTGCCCGCTACGGGCGATGAAGCGACGCCGTTGCCGGTGACGGTGGGCTCCGGTGTCACCTTGCCGGCGCGCGCCGCTGCGTAGCTGAATCGATACTGCTGCGCCTCGTAGCCGGCGAGATAACTCTTCTGCCCCGAGGCTGCAATGTCGAAGCTGCAGTTGCGGAGCAGGTCCTTGTCCGACACGCCACGGGCGGTGCACTGCGTCGCCGCCGCCTGCAGCGCCTCCTGCGGCGGGACCGGCGCACTGGGATCAGGGAACTTCGTGTCGGTAAAGGTCGCGGTGCTCTCGCCAGGCGCGTAATCGAACAGGGACTCGGGCTGCCTGATGCGCCAGCTGGGCGCGAAGGTCGCGTAAAGCTCGTCGTAGCCCGGCTCGTCGCTCAATCGCTTGCCGCCACGCACGACCGGGTCGTTGTCCTTGTTGCCGTCGCCGTCTCCGAGCAGACCCGTGAGCTTGCCGCGGCGGTCGTCTGCGGGATTCACCCACACGCTGAGCCCGCTGCGCGCCGTGAGGTTGGCGCCCACGCGCGTGCCATCGCTGAATGTCACCACGTAGCCCGGTCCCCACTGCGTCTGCACCAGCCGCACCGAGGCGCCATCGAGACGCACGTACTCCGCATCGCTCTGCTTGCCGTTGATCTTCAAGGTCGGGATGGGCACCGCCGCTGCGAGGTTCAGGCTCACAACGACGCGGTCCTTGCCCGCGTGGGTGGCCATGCCCACAGTCGTGCTCCAGGTGCGACCGCCGGCGCCGGTGCCGAAACGCACCTGCACCAGGAAGTCGTCCACGGTGGAGCGGCTGAGCACGAATTCGCCCAGAGCCTGGACGTCATACCAGCGGCCATCGATGGTCGCGATGTGCGGGTCGGAGCTGGCCTTGCCGTACGGGGGCTCCCCGGGCGCCGGACCGCCAAGATGCGCTGCGTCGCCATCGGGGCTGCCACCACCGCCCCCGGGCGCCGGCGGCTTGGACGGCTTCCGTTCCTTGCAGTACTCGTCCAGCGAATGACCGCTGACGTGAGCCGCCGCATTGCGACGGCCCGCGGCCAGGCCGATGTCCAGTGGCAGCTGCGCTTTAATCGTCGGCGGCACGGTGCCGTCGGTGTCCGAGGGACACGCGCATCCCTCGTCGCGATTGCAGAAACGCAGCGGTTCACCCACCGTGGGATGACGATTGAAACCTTCGTCGCCGCTGATGATGGCGGCGTGACCCGCATCGAGCGTGAACTCGACCACGTCCGCGCCGCTGACCACGCGCGCCTGAGTCGTCTCCCATTCCGCGGCCGCAGGCAGCGACTGGTTGTCCCCCTCGCCTACCGTCACCCGCGTCACCTCTGGCCCACTGCCTGGGATGTTGCCCGGCGATGGCCCCTTCATGGTCCACAAGTCCTTGCCTGGATGCGCGAGGAAGTAGCTCGAGCCCCAGCGGTCCACGACCGCGTCCTCATTGGCGCCGGTCAGGTGATGGTACGCGCTTCCGCTGTTGCCGACGCCCGCCTGGAAGCCAGA
>JBEBGB010000382.1:0-5114 GCA_040081675.1 Vicinamibacterales bacterium | reverse complement strand
GTCGACCAACCCCGTGTGAGGATGGCATGGGACGTCTGGACAACGGGCGGCGTGCCGCAGTTCCTGGAGGAGTTTCGCGTTGTCAGGCCCGGCGGCTCAATCCGCTGGGTATCGTCGAGCGGTACCGTAATTCGCGATGATGCGGCGGCCGTTGTCCGCCTCAGCATCCTGACTCGTGACATCACCGAGGACAGGGCCGCGCACGAGGCGGCGCGCCTCCAAGGCGCAGCGTTTCATGCCGCCGCAGACGCGATCGTCATCACGAACCGGGCTGGTGTCATCGAGTGGGTCAACCCCGCGTTCACCCAGCTCACGGGGTACACAAGCGGCGAAGCCCTCGGCAAGAACCCTCGGGACCTGGTGAAGTCGGGCCAGCACGCCCAGGGTCTGTACACAGAGTTGTGGGAGACCATCCTCGCGGGACGCACATGGCATGGCGAGATGATCAATCGCCGGAAAGACGGCACGCTGTATACGGAGCACCAGGCGATCACCCCGATCCCGAACGCATCCGGGGTCATTACGCACTTCGTGGCGATCAAGAGGGACCTGACGGAGCGCTTGCAACTCGAGGCGCAGTTGCGGCAGGCGCAGAAAATGGAAAGTGTCGGGCAACTGGCGGCAGGCGTCGCGCACGAGATCAACACGCCGGTGCAATTCGTCAGCGATAGCGTCCACTTCGTCCAAGAGGCGGTGGCGGACTTGACGGAGCTCCTGACCAGGTATCAGGCGATCCAGAGCGCAGTGCTGACCGGTGTCCCGACCGTCGCGGCCGCAGCCGCCACCGAGGCCCGGCAGGTCGAAGAGGCGATCGATCTCGCCTATCTGCTCGAGCACACGCCGAAAGCGATTGTGCGTGCGTTGGACGGGTTGGGCCGCATTGCCTCGATCGTTGGCTCGCTGAAGGACTTTGCACGCGCCGACCAGAAGGAGATGGCGAGCGCGGATCTCAATGAAGCGATCCGTGGGACGCTCGCGATTGCGCGGAGTGAATACAAGTATGTGGCCGACGTGGAGACGGAGTTCGGCGAGCTTCCGCGAGTCCTGTGCCACGTGGGCGAACTCAACCAGGTGATGCTGAACCTGATTGTCAACGCGGCTCATGCCATCGGCGACATCGTCCAAGACACGGGGACAAAGGGCCTGATTACGATTCGCACCCGGCGTGAAAACGACGACGTGGTCATAACGGTGACGGACACCGGGCCCGGCATTCCCGAGCCGATTCGCGCGCGCATCTTCGATCCGTTCTTCACGACGAAACCGATCGGGAGAGGGTCCGGACAAGGGCTGGCGATCGCCTGGGCCATCGTTGTGGACAAACATCGCGGGCGCCTCACGGTCGACAGCACCGTCGGTCAGGGCACCACGTTCGCCGTCCGCCTGCCCATCTAGAAATCGTGGCTCAGCGAAAATCCTGAGCGACGGTCACTTCGTTGTTGCTGATGAAGAGGCCGCATCCCACCTGCGTGTATGGCCCCGTGATGATGTCGTAGTGCTCACCACCGGGACCGACGCGCCACATCTGCGCCAGACCCTTTTGAACGACGTCACGCACCGGCTGGCCCTTCCACCAGAGAATTTCTGTTTCCGCGTGCGAGACGCCACCACCGTTGGTGTCACGGAAGTGTTGATGGGCGATCCGCACCCCAGCATCCTTTTCGGCGGCGGCGCTGGCGAATGCTTCGAGCGGCTGCGAGCGGGCCAATGGCGGCAGACCGACGCTGACACGGTACCGATTGATTTCATCCGCGCAAAACGCGAGTTCGGTCGTGGTGCCCGTGGCCCCATCCGTTGTCGCACCTGGAATCGCGGACTGTGTGGCGCTCGGACCTGTTGGCGACGTCGCCATCGAGCTGCACGAACCACTCAGGATTCCGACCAGACCGAGCAACGAGAGCGCAAGTGAACGGCGCATGATGAATCTCCTGGGTGGTGACGCGGTAGGGCGTCAGTGCAGGGTTGCCCTGTCGGAGAGCCAGCGCTGTGCCGGAGGCGTGGGAATGCGGAAAAGCGGGGTGGGTCAGCGAGTTAGCGGAACGGGCAGCGACTGGCGAGGTGTGCGGGTGCGCCAGCCGCGCACCATTCGGTGTGCGTGTGCGCACGGTTGGCTGTCGAGCTCATACCGCGGCCGCGTCAGGGCGCCGAACGGAGTGCGCATCCCTGCAACGCGATCTCCCTCCGACAAACGCTGCGACCGAGGTCAGTTCGTTGGCGATCAGAAGAGCGACACGCCGGTCAACCTGGCAAGCTTGGCGGAGAGCTCGTCTTGAAAGCGAGAGTCAGACACTTCCCTGGCTGGAGTCTGCGGTCGGCGGTGATGCCAGTATCGGCCGCTGACCGCCGCCGCGGGATCGTCGCTGACGGCGAGCCACGTTTGCGTGAGGTATCCCTTATCGAAATCGTCCGGCGCTCCCGGACCGCCCATCTTCGTCGGAACCCAGCCCGGGTCGACGACACTGCTCAATACGTCGGGCCAGCACCGCGCGACCGCGAAGGCGAGTGCTGTCAGATAGAGCTTGCTGTCTGAATACGCCTGGCTGGAGCTCCAGCGCCGCTCAATCCAATCGATGTCACGCAGCGAGGCGACGCCGCCACGATGCATGCCGCTACCGAGGTACACCAATCGGCGTGGACGCTCGATCAGCGCCGTGAGAATGTAGGGCGCCAGCGTGTTGACGGCGAGGATGGTCGCGTGGCCTTCCGGGCTTGGCGATCGGCCCGTCGTGGACGATATCCCGGCGTTGTGGATGACCGCGTCCATTCGTCCGACCGCATTGACCTGCTCTGCGACGCTTCTCGTCTCGACGGCGCTGCCAAGATCACCGACGATCACGCCGGCCGACCGCGACACGAGATCGCCGAGCGCGGAGGCTCGCTGGCGAGACCGCGCGTGCAGAACGACCTGATGGCCCTCGTCGATGAGCGCCCGCGCGGCCGCTCTGCCCAAGCCATCGGAGCTGCCGGTGATGAAGATGTGAGCCATGAGGCAATCAGCCGCTCTCGACGTCGCCGCCGAGCCTGGTCGCTCAGGCCGCCACGACGACCGACATCTGCCCATGCAGTTTGCGCGTCCGCTTGACGCGGATCTCTCCGTCGTGCCCGAGTGCCGTCAGCAAATCCATCAGTCGTTCGACTGAGAAGTTCCCAGACCGGTTGCGCATCAGCAGCGACACGTGCGGCTGCTTGATGCCCAGAATCTCATCCGCCTGCACCTGCGTCAGGTCGCGCGCCTTGATGTCGCGGTAGATCTGCAGTGTCAGGCGGGCCTTGAGGAGTTCCTGTTCAGGATGGGGCAAGCCGAGGTCAGCGAATACGTTGCCGCTGCTCTTCTCGTAGGCGATGGTCGTTTTCTTTGCCATATCAGGGCTGCCTTTCTCTGTGGAGGCGTTCGGCGCGATCAGACTGTTTCACCAACTGCGGCCGCTCGTTCCATCCTCAGATCGACGGAGGCCGTCTGCTGGGCATAAAGTCGCATTGGTGCGCCGCTCGCTCTCAAAGCCAAATCCAGCGCAGCTGAGAGTGGTGCATGCGGAAGGAGGTCGTAGAACGCGTCAACCCATGCCGCCATCATTTTGGGGCTCACCATATCGCGGGCCGCAACGACGTGACACGTGGCGATGAGGGAGGTCGCAAGCGCCAGCGCGTCACAGCTGGTGATGACCGCAAGCCGCGTACGTGCGCCTCGAAGAAGGGGCACCATGTCATCAGCTTCAATGACGTCCCGGCTGACATCAGGATTCGGCCTGCCAGTTCGCAGGTCTACGTCGCTGAAATAGACGGCACCTGATCGTGGGCACACAAACGCCGCAATGTGAACGATGTCGAATCTGTCCTGGCTCAGTGCGTGTCGCGTCGACATCGCATCGAACACACGATCGTGGCGCACGTCGGACGGAAATGCCGCGAGCACCTGTGCCAACTGGTTCTCCAAGCCAAGCTTGACGAATTGTTGACTGGATATGCAGAGCGCCCGCGGATCCTTCACGATGGCGGTCGATGTTCCGAGCGTCCGCGCAGCGGCAGCCACTTCGTTCCGATCGTTGTGCGCTACCTCGAATGCGGCGACCTCGCGTCCATATGCGGCGTAGTCAACATCCGGCAGGTCAGACCCCAATGCCTTCGCAATCGCAGCATAGAGTCGACGAAAGCCAGAACTGTCCGAAAGTACGAGTCCCTGGGATTCACTAAGAGGAACTGGCAATTGCACAGGTGTCAGTCCAGAGTGACAGAGGGGAATGATGGGAACGCCTCTCACGTGCGCCGCGCCGGCTTCGAAGTTGATCCATTTGCGCTCGACGGAATCCGGGCTCGCGAGCACGATGTGAAGGTTCGCCTGGTTGAGCGCCGAAGTGACTTCGTCCAACCATTGCGATCCGGCTAAAACACTGCCTTGATCTGACGACGCGAAGACATGAGCGAGCCCGATGAAGTCCCGCAGGATATGGCCTTCAACAATGTCGGCCAATTTCGCTTCGGTCGTGACATGACTCAGGAAAACAGTAAGAGGCGCCATGGCGGATGATTGTAGGACCACTGAGCTTTGACGCAACGGGAGGATGATTCTGGCGCGAACTCGCCAGACTGACACTTTGTTCGACGTGTGTTCGCGTGCGCCCGCCGAGACTCGACCCCGCTAGGACCGAGCGAGAGCGAGGTCCAGCGTGATCTGGAGGAGCGGCCGGGCGTGACCACATCGCGAAGCGAGGTGGTGCGCCCGCCGAGACTCGAACTCAGGCCCCCCGGCTTAGAAGTCCCATGTTCTAGCCAGGTGAGCTACGGGCGCGTCGATTGCGTTCGCCGGCAACGGCCCTTGCTTGACGGGTTACGGGCTCGGGGCGCCGCGCGATCGTGAAGACGTCGGTTAGCCTGCGGCTTGTGCGGTGGGCCTTGGGAGTGCCTTGACTCGCGGTCGTCGGCCACGGGCGCGTAGCGCATGCCAGAGGTCCCACTTCGCCTGCAGCGCCAGCCAGATCTGCGCGTCCCAGCCGGTCAAGCCTTCCAAGAGCAGCGCGGTGTCGGCGCTGACCGCGCGGCGTCCCTTGATGATGGCGTTGAGACGCTGGAACGGAATATTCATCCGGCGGGCGGCCTCGGCCTGCGATACGTCGAGC
>JBEBGB010001241.1:0-1228 GCA_040081675.1 Vicinamibacterales bacterium | reverse complement strand
CAAGGTGAAGGGCGAGGACACGCCGCGCAGCGTCGAACTGAAGTTCTCGAAGCACGGCCCGGTGTTTTATGAAGACCCGGTCAATCACCTGGCGTTTGCCGCGAAGTCGGTGAACCAGGAGCCCGGCACCGCGGCCTTCAAGGGCAGCCTGAAATTGGCGCAGGCCCCAAGCTGTGAGGACTTCTTCGACCGCGCCATGTACTGGAAGATGCCGACGCACAACCTGATTTGCGGCGACACGAAGGGCAACATCGCGTTTCAGGTGACTGGTCTCACTCCCGATCGAGGAGGCTGGACAGGCCGCTTGCCTGTACCCGGCAGCGGCAAGTACGAGTGGAAGGGCTTCCGCAGCGATCTCCCGCGCGAATACAACCCCGAGAAGGGCTACATCGCGACGGCGAACGACAATTCGCACCCGAAGGACTTCAAGGGGCGTCCGGTGTTCTACCGCACCTCGACGGATGTTGACGTCGCGCGCATCACGCGCATCCGTCAGATGATCGACAAGCAGATCGCGGCGGGGAAACCGTTCACCATCGAAGACATGGAGCGCATGCAACAGGACTCGTACTCGCTGCGAGCCGAGCGTGATGCGCCGCTCTTCAAGGGATGGACGGCGAAGAGCGCCGAGGTCGAGAAAGCACGCGCGATGATTGACGGGTGGGACCGGGTCCTGACCCAGGGCACCGTGCCCGGCGCGATCTACGTGCGGTGGACGACAACCGAGGCGGGCCGCAAGGTTGCTGACGCGAAGCCCGGTGCGGCACGCCAGGCGCTCGTCGAAGAGGGCGTGTCGCAGGCGCTCGAGCGGATGACCAAGGACTGGGGCTCGGACTGGTCGCAGTGGCGCTACGGTCGCATCAACGAGAGCAAGCTGCCTCACATGTTCGTCGACGCGTTCAGCCTGAAGCCCGTGGAGCGACCGGGTGGATTCAATGACGTGAACGCGACCGGAGCGAACTTCCGTCGCGTCATCGATCTCGCGAATCTCGACAACACCGTGGCGACCAATGCGCCGGGCGAATCGGCGCAGCCCACGAGTCCGTACTACGGCAACCTGCGCGAGCATCTCGCTAACGGCGTGTACTATCCGCTGCCGTTCACGCGCGCGGCGGTGGAGAAGCAGGCCGCGCACAAGCTTACGATCGCGCCGAAATAGGGCGGGCTGGGCAGGCAGGGCAGGCTGGCCTTCGACTCGCTTCGCTCGCTCAGGCCGGGACGGTTGGGA
>JBEBGB010000381.1:0-5120 GCA_040081675.1 Vicinamibacterales bacterium | reverse complement strand
GGGCGCGAGAACGTAAGTCGAGGCGTCGAGCCGCGCTGAACTGATGGCAGTCGTGGCAGGCGTGGTGACCGAGCAGCTTCCGAGTGGACTTTATCTCGTAAGGCTGGACCGGGGGCAGATGGTCACGGCGCACATCGCCGACCGAGCGGATCGAAATTTCATCCGCGTGCTGGTCGGAGACACGGTGCGTCTGGAGCTCTCACCCGTCGATCGAGGGCGAGGGCGGATCGTAGAGAAGCTGGCGTAAGGCACAGAGGCAGACATGAAGGTTCGAGCATCGGTCAAGCGGATTTGCGACAAGTGCAAGATCGTGCGGCGTCGTGGTGTGGTGCGAGTGATCTGCGCCAACCCGAAGCACAAGCAGCGACAGGGCTAGATAGACGGTCAGTTGGCGAATTGGTGAGTTGGCGATCTGGTGAGTAAAGGGACTGATGAGGAATGGCGAATCGCCACTTCCACAAGTCGCCAAGTCACCAAGTTCTGAGGGTTCAGTTTTATGGCACGTATTGCTGGCGTGGATCTTCCGCGCACCAAGCGGGTGGAAATCGGTCTCACCTACATCTTCGGCATCGGGCGCGTTCGCTCGAATCTGATCCTCACGGAGGCCGGCGTCAGCGGTGACGTCCGCGTCAAGGATCTGTCCGAAGACGATGTGCGCAAGATCAGCCGCGTGATCGAAGAGCAGGGTCGCGTCGAAGGCGATCTCCGCAAGGAGATCTCGATGAACATCAAGCGGCTGATGGAAATCGGCTGCTACCGCGGCATGCGGCATCGTCGCGGCCTGCCGGTGAAGGGGCAGCGGACCCGCACCAACGCGCGCACCCGCAAGGGCCCGCGCAAGGGCGCGATCGCCAAGAAGAAGACCGTCTAGGCGGCGCCCGACACTGAGATTGAAGATCGAAGATTGCAGATTGAAGATTGACTGCGGATTGAACTGATATGGCAAAGACTGAAGCAGCCGAAGGCGCCACACCAGACAAGAAGGCGGCCGGCAAGCCGAAGAAGACCTTCAAGAAGCGTGGCGAGAAGCGAGTCGTTCACCACGGTTTCGCGCACATCCACGCGTCGTTCAACAACACGACCGTGACGATTACCGACACCGAAGGGAACGTCGTTGCGTGGTCGAGCGCCGGCGGCATCGGCTTCAAGGGGTCGCGCAAGGGGACGCCGTTCGCAGCGACCCAGGCGGCCATGAACGCCGGCAACGGCGCCAAAGCCGTCGGGATGCGGTCGCTCGAAGTGCGCGTGAAGGGTCCCGGATCCGGCCGCGAGTCGGCGATTCGCGCACTGCAGACGGTGGGGCTCGAGGTGAAGTCGATTCGCGACGTCACCCCGATTCCGCACAACGGCTGCCGGCCGTCGAAGCGGCGGCGGGTTTGATCACGCCCGGCCGAGCAATTTGAGAGTTGGCGGTGTGGTGAGTTGGTGAGTGAGTTGGTGAACTCGAGTTGGCGCATTTCCGTTCGCCAAGTCACCAACTCTCCAGATCACCAATTGCGATGTTCTTTTAGAGGTTGATTGAATGGCTCGTTACATTGGACCTGTCTGCCGTCTGTGCCGCCGCGAGGGGATGAAGCTCTTCCTGAAGGGCGAGCGCTGCTACACAGAGAAGTGCGCCATCGAGAAGCGCAACTTCGCGCCCGGTCAGCACGGCAAGACGCGTAAGGCCAAGCTCGCCGGTTACGGCATCCAGCTGCGCGAGAAGCAGAAGGTCAAGCGCATTTACGGTGTGCTCGAGGATCAGTTCCGCCGCTACTTCGAGACGGCCGAGCGGACCCGCGGCATCACCGGCGCGACCCTGCTCCAGCTTCTCGAGCGACGGCTCGACAACGTGATCTACCGGCTCGGACTCTCGACCTCGCGGTCGCAGGCTCGTCAGCTGGTGCGCCACGGCCATTTTCTGATCAACGGCAAGAAGGTCGATATCCCGTCCTACTCATTGAAGCAGGGCGATGTCGTCACGGTCCTCGGCCGCAGCCAGAAGAACACGACCATCGAGCACGCGATTCAGGAAGTGAAGGGACGCGGCATCCCCGAGTGGCTGTCATTCGATGCGGCGTCCATTTCGGGCCGTGTCGTGTCGATGCCGACGCGCGAGCAGATCAATCTGCCGGTTCAGGAACAGCTCATCGTGGAGTTGTACTCAAAGTAGGCGATAGGCGCTGGGCTATAGGCGATGGGCAATGCCCACTGCCAATGGCCCACCGCCCACCGCCGTCTCGGCAGGCGCGTCGCGCCTGCCTCGCTACCCGCTGGCCCGCAGCCTTGAACAGACCTGCGGTGGGAGGTCAGCGGTCACTTGCAGGTCTGGAGGCCCGTCTGCGGGCCCGTTAGCGAAGGAAGGTACCGATGCTCTGGAAAGGTTTTCAGCGACCCAAGCGCCTGGAATTCGAACGCGAGACGCTCACTGACCGCTTCGGTCGGTTCTATGCGCAGCCGTTCGAACGCGGTTTCGGCACGACGATCGGCAACGCGCTTCGCCGCGTGCTGCTGTCCTCGATCGAGGGCGCGGCCATCACCGCAGTGAAGATCGACGGTGTGCTGCACGAGTTCTCGCCGATCCCGGGCGTCGTCGAGGATGCGACCGACATCATCCTCAACCTGAAGCAGATTCCGCTGAAGCTGCATACGGACACGACCAAGACCCTGGTCATTCGCGTCGAAAAGGCTGGCGAGGTTCGCGGTCGCGACATTCAGGTCGACGCCGACCTCGAGATCCTCGACCCGGATGCGCACATCGCCACGGTGTCCGAGGGCGGCAAGCTGCACATGGAAATGCGTGTCCGCCGCGGTCGCGGGTACGTCGCGGCCGACAAGAACTTCGACGAAGACCTGGGCATCGGCTGGATTCCGATCGACTCGGTCCACTCGCCGGTCAAGAAAGTGAACTACCTGGTCGAAGCGGCGCGCCTCGGCCAGACAACCGATTACGACAAGCTGACTGTCGACGTGTGGACCAACGGCTCGATTACGCCCCGCGATGCAGTGTCGCTGTCGGCGAAGTTGATTCGCGACCATCTGAACATCTTCATCAACCTCGAGGAAGGCGCCGAGCCGACAGCCGAAGGTCTCGGCGACGGTCCGCGGAGCGGCATCGGCAACGAGAACCTCGACAAGTCGGTGGAAGAACTCGAGCTGTCCGTGCGCTCCTACAACTGCCTCAAGAACGCGAACATCCGTACCATTCGCGAACTGGTTCAGAAGACGGAAGCCGAGATGCTCAAGACCAAGAACTTCGGCCGCAAGAGCCTGAACGAGATCAAGGAAATCCTGCACACGATGGGCCTGAGCCTCGGCATGCGTGTCGACCAGGCCGCCGGGCAGGACTAAAGGGAGGGCAGGCAGGGCAGGTCAGGCAGGTGGGGCGGGCGGGGAGAGCGTCGAACTCTCTCCTGCCAGCCTTGCCAGCCCGGCCGGCCCAGCCAGCCAATTGATATGAGACACCGAGTAGCACATCGCAAGTTGGGCCGCGTCACGGAGCATCGCATCTCGATGCTGCGCAACCTGTCCACGTCACTTCTCCGGCATGAGCACCTGGTCACCACGGTTCCCCGTGCAAAGGAACTGCGGCCCTACGTCGAGCGGCTCATCACGATCGCGAAGCGCGGCGTGGTGGCGGGCGACGCGCAGGGTAAGACCCTGAATGCGCGCCGTCTTGTGATGAAGGACATCCAGGACCGCGAGGTCGTGTCGAAGCTGTTCGACACCCTGGCGCCACGCTTCGAGTCGCGTGCGGGCGGATACACCCGTCTGCTTCGTCTCGGCTACCGCAAGGGCGACTCCGCTGAGATCGCGCAGGTCGAACTGGTCGGAAGCGAGTTCAATCCCAAGGCGCAGGCCGAAGCGGAAGCCGCCAAGACCGAGACCGCGCCGAAGCCCAAGGGCGTCGGCGGCCGTCTGCGTGCAGCAGCCGAGCGGCTGCGCGGAGGCAAGAAGGACGAGAGCGGCGAGTCGCCGCAGAAGACGAAGGCACCCAAGCCCCAGAGGGGTGTGTCCCGCAAGACCACGACCCCGCGCAAGGCTGGTGGCAGCTAGTCGGCCGTTCTCGCAACGAGCCTGGCGATTGGCTCTGGGCTTTAGGCTCCAGGCGCAGTCACGAAAACAAGAAGGCCCCGCGGCGCGAGAACGCTGCGGGGCCCTTTTTGTTTCATCACCAAATGGTGCCCGACCTGCCCGACCTTTCGGACCAGCCCGAAGACCGTGTTCTCCGTGGCTGTTATCCGTGACCTCCGTGGTAGAGCTCTTGTCGGTCTGCCTGACCTGCCTGACCGTGTCAGATCTCCTCGACCTCGACCCCGGCACGCTCCGCCTTGGCCGCCGCAATGATCTTCGTCTGCAGATGCGACGGCACTTCGTCGTAGTGCGAGATCTCCATGTGGTACGTCCCTCGGCCGCCGGTGGCTGAGGTGAGGTGTTGCTCGTAGGTCAGCATCTCGGCCATCGGCACCTGCGCTTTGATGACGGTCATGACACCGCGCTGCTCCATGCCAGCGATGCGTCCGCGCCGCCCGTTCAAGTCGCCCATGAGGTCGCCGGCAAAGTCGGAGGGGGCGTACACCTCGACTGTCATGACAGGCTCGAGGATCGTCGGCCTCGCCCGCGTCATCGCATCCCTGAACGCCAGGCGCCCCGCCATCTTGAACGAGAGCTCGTTCGAATCGACGTCGTGATACGAACCGTCGTACACGGTGACTCGAAAGTCGACCATCGGATACCCAGCGAGGTATCCGCGCACGCGCGTCTCCTGGATGCCCTTCTCGACCGCGGGGATGAACTGCCGCGGGATCGAGCCACCGAAGATGTCGTCCACGAATTCGAAATCCGTCCCGCGAGGCAGCGGGTCGACCTTGATCTTGCAGTCGCCAAACTGGCCGTGTCCGCCCGTCTGCTTCTTGTGGCGCCCGTGCGCTTCGGTGGACGACTTGATGGTTTCGCGATAGGGGATGTGCGGCGGCTTGAGCAGGACGTCGACGCCGAACCGGCGCTTCAACTTGGCGACGGTGACCTCGATGTGCAGCTGACCTTGCCCCGAGAGCAGCAGCTCCTTGGTCTGCGGATCGCGGCTGTACCGGATCGTGGGGTCTTCCTCTTCGAGCCGATGCATGGCCTGATTGATCTTG
>JBEBGB010000380.1:0-5126 GCA_040081675.1 Vicinamibacterales bacterium | reverse complement strand
TCAGTCCTTGCCGTCCGTGGGCGGATGGACGATTTCGATCTTGCCCTTCAAGCCGCTCGACACGCGCACCTGATTGTCGGCACCGACGATCACGGCCTCCACGTCCGGCAGCCGCTCGACCAGTGCCATGCCTTCGTCGGGTCCCAGCAGAAACACACCCGTACTCAAGCCGTCGGCAATGACGGGCCGCTTCGCGACGATGGTGACACTGCGACTGAGTCGAGACGGTTGACCGGTGGACGGATCGAGGATGTGGTGATAGCGGACACCGTCCTTGATGAAGAACCGTTCGTAGTCGCCTGATGTGCTGAACGTGCTGTCGCGCAGTTCGATCCGGGCGAAGATTGCACCGTCTGGTGCGCGCGGATCCGCGATGCCGAGACGCCACGAGCGGTCGCCGCGTTGACCGGCCACGTAGAGATCGCCGCCTGCCTGAATCGAAAAGTCGTTCAGTCCAGCCTTGCGCAGGATGCCCTCGGCGCGTTCGACGGCGTAGCCCTTGCCAATGCCACCAAGATGCGCTCGCATCCCCTTTCGCTGTAGGAACGCGGTCCCGGCCTGTTCGTCAATCACGAGCTTCCGGTAGTCGATCAACTCGAGGCGCGCCGCTATGGCGCTCGATGAGGGAATGGAGTCGTCCTGGTCCTGGTCGAACTTCCACACATCGGAAAGCGCGCCGAAGGTAACGTCGAACTTCCCCTTGGTCCACTCGCTCACCTGCCGCGCGGTGACAAGCGCCTCGAGCGTCTCTGGGCTCACCTGAACGGGTCGGTCGCCAGCCGCGGCGTTCAGCCGCACGATGTCGCTGTTCTCCTTCCAGACGCTCATGAGGCGGTCCAGACGGTCGAACTCGGCGAAGACCGCATCGAAGGCGCGATTGGTCGAGTCTTCGTCGGTCACCCACGCCATCAGCGTGAGTTCCGACCCCATCGCGAGTCCACTTCGCACGACGATGTGCGCGCCCGGTGTGACAGCCGGCGCGGGCGCCTCCGTCGGCTGGCCTTTGCAACCGGCAGACGAAAATGCGACGAGGCAGAAGCCAGCCAGCCCCGCCTGCCCAACCAGCCTTGCCAGCCCCAGGTTCATTCCCTCGTCCCTTCCATCGCCGCCTTCAGTTTGTCGAGCGTGCTCTCCGAGGCAACGAACAAGTCGGTCGGAAAGCTCCGATACGACACCATCTCACGATAGATTTCGTCCCCGGCATGAAGGTTCATACCCAGTCCTGCGAGGTACTGCAGGCGCAAATCCAAATCGTGGTTCACCTCCGCGTCTGCGAGCCAGCCCAGGAGATCGGATGCGCGTCCGGCGTAGTTGCCAAACAGATCGACGGCTCCGTAGAGTCCGGCCTGCACGAGCGAACCGTCGACCGATGCGAAGCCAGGAGAACGCAACATCGACTCGATCTCGTCGACCCAAATCTCGGGCGTCTCGGATTGCCCGACGAGCACCGTATCAATCGCGTGTCCCTCGAACACGTTTCCGAACACGAGACCCTTGGGAAACGCCTGGAAGAACGTCGCGATCTCGCTCTTGACGGCTTCCGGACTGCTTTGGAACAGCTGCACGTAGAGCGTCATCACGCCGCCTGGGTTGAGATGTTGCTTTGCCACCTCGAAGAACTCGCGCGTGTACAGGGTGGCCGCCCCCTTCACCCACGGGTCCAACGGGTCAGACGTAATCGCGTCGAACTTCTCCGTCGTCGTCTGCAGAAAGTGTCGGGCATCGTCGGCGATGATGCGCACTTTCGGGTTCTTCACGACGTCGTGGTTCACTGTGCCCATGAACCATCCGGCCACCTTCGGCACCAGCGGCTCGATGTCCACAATCGTCACGTGTTCGACTGCCGGACTGACGCTGACGGCACCGGCCGTGACGCCCGCGCCGCAGCCAATGACCAGGACGGATCGTGGTTTCGCGGGCACCAGCGTCGTCAGATGTCCGAGCATGCGCTGGAGCCGCATGTCGGCCGGCTGGCTCGACGCCTGAATCTTGCCCGCGTTGTGGTAATTGAGGACGCCGTCGTCGGTCCGCGATACAGCAATCGACGCGTGCAGTCCCTCGCCAACGTAGATGATCTCGCCAGGACGAGCGGCCCATGCCGGTGCGTGTCTGCCGTATGCGACCAGGATGCCCGGCACCTTCGGCACGAGGAGCACGCACAGCAACATCGCCGCCGACGCCACCAATGAGACCTTGCGCGCCCGAGACGTTGACGCCTCGGGCCAGAATATCAACAGGGCCGCACCCACAGCTGCGGCTTCCATGACCTGCTGCGTATGTTGGGTTCCAACGACTCGGACCAGAACAAGGCTCGTGAGAAGCGCTCCCGCAATGGCACCAAGCGTATTCGCCGCGTAGAGGCGTCCCACGACCTCGCCGTTGTCGTGATCTGAATCCTGCGCCGCGAGCGCCAGAGAGAAGCTTGCGCCCCATACGATTGGTGCCGGCAGAATGGCGATCAACGCGCGGGCCAGGTCTTCGCGGAAGACCGGCCAGATGTTCGTGGAGTCTACAACCCGCGAGGACCAGTACGGCAGCAGGTCTGCGAGCGCGTAGGCCGACCACGCGATGCCGCCCACCGCCGCCAGTTGGCACCATCCCAGGGCCAGCGCAGGCCGCTGCAGGCTCCGCCCGATGGCAGCGCCGAGGCTGCTGCCCATGCCAAGGCCGATCAGGAACACCGCGAGAATGATCGAGAACGTGTAGACGGTGCCACCAAAGTTGAGCGCCAACATCCGCGTCCACACCACTTCGGCCGACAGCGCGCAAAAGCCCGACAACGCGATCGCTCCGTAGAGGCGCCAGACACCTCCTGTGGACCGCAACGAGACGCGCCCGCGCGTGTCACCGCTGACGGCCGCGCCGGGACCCACGATTGGTGCGACCGGTGCACGTCGGCTGATCCACCCCGCACCGACGGCGACCGCCAGGTTCAACGCCGCGGCCACGTAGCTCGCGACAGCCATGTCGAAGACGCGTAGCAGATAGAAGCCCGTGACGAGGCATCCCGCCACCGCCCCGGCGAGGTTGCCCGCGTAGAAGAGGCCGAGCCACGCGCGACCCTGGGGCGAGCTTTCTACCCAGCGAGCCACCGCCGGAAGGGTCGCCCCCATCGCGAATGTGGGCGGCAACAGGCACACGGCGGCGACGAGTGCGCGCACCAGGACGCCCGCCGGTCCGACACCCCCAATCGCAACGTAGATGCGGGTGACCAGCGGCATCGCCACCAGCAGTCCGAGGCCCATGACCCCGATGGCCAGTTCGAGCGCGGCATACACCATCAGCGGATGACGCGTCTTCGCGATGAGCCGTGGCGCGAACAGGCTGCCCAGACACATCCCGCCCATGAACATGCCCAGAAGCACGCCGAGCGACACGGTGGAAGACCCGATCACGAGCTGGAGCAATTGCTGCCAGACCACCTCGTAGATGAGCGCCGCCGCTCCGCTGCCGGCGAAGAGTAGAACGATGAATGCGGTGGACGCCATCAGAGGCGTTGCACCGAAGGAATCAGCGGAGTAATGTCCGTTCCGTCATGCAAACCAGCCGTCGCACCTTTCTCGGCGTTGCCTCGACCTGGCTTGCCGCCTCGACACTCGCGCGATCGGCGGGCGCCGACGAACTCGGCCCGGGTTCCCATGTGCTCGGAATCGACCACGAACGCGACGGCCTGCTCTATCTGCCTCGCGGCTACAAAGCAGGTGTTGCCGCGCCGTTGATGGTCGTCTTTCACGGCGCCGGTGGAACCGGACAGTCCGCGCAATACGTGTTTCCGATGGCAGATGAGCACGGCGTCATTATCCTCGCCCCGGACTCGCGCGACCAGCGGACGTGGGATCTCGTGCTCGGCGCGTACGGACCCGATGCTGACTTTCTGTCGACGGCATTGGGGCAGACGCTCGGTCGGTGCTCGGTGGACCGGAGCCGTCTGTCGATTGCCGGCCACTCGGACGGTGCGTCGTACGCCCTGTCGTTTGGAATCGGTGTCGGCGATCTCTTCACGCAGATCCTGGCGTTCTCGCCTGGCGTCATGACTCCTGTGGCGGCAAAAGGCAAGCCGCGCCTCTTCATTTCGCACGGCACTCACGACAACGTGATGCCCATTGACGACACCAGCCGGAAGTTCGTTCCGCGCCTGAAGGGTCTTGGCTACGACGTCACCTATCGCGAGTACGACGGCAGACACCCGGTTCCGACGGAGGTCGTGGTCGAGGGGTTCACGTGGGCGTTCCCGCCCAGCGCCGCCTCAGGCCGCGGATGATCATCGAGCTGGCTGCAACGATGACGATGAGCAGCACGACCACGACGGCCGTCGCCGCAAGGGGATGCTGCATTGCGAACCAGGTGAGACCGACGACGAAGATGTCTTCGGCGAAGCTGAGCGCCCAGTTCGTGAACGGCTCCGGCGACGTATTTGCCACGACGCGCGTTCCCGCCTTTGTCAGGTGCGTCGTCAGTGCGACCGAGCCGCCGAGCAGCGCCGCCAGGGTCTGTGCGGCACCCGATGCCTGCCCGAGCGCCGCAACCGCAATGAAAGCGCCGCCGAGCGGCCGCACGACGGTGTGCACGGCGTCCCACACCGAGTCGACCCAGGGCACTTTGTCGGCCACGAACTCCACGCCGTACATGACGAGCGCGATGCCGATGATCCATGGGTTGTCGAACACGCGGAACTGCTCTGGCAGCGACACCAGACCAAAACGAGAGCTCAACCCGACGACAGCCACCGTCGCGTAGAGATTCACACCCGATGCAAACGCAAAGGGCACGATTCGGCTGAGGGCGTTCACCAGGTCCACGCGTCGATTGTAAGGGCGCTCGCCCCCGTAGGATACTGACGCGTCAAGTCCGATGTCACACTCAATCACCCGCTCCCAGTTCCTGCGCCTCACCGCAACCGCACTGCCTTCCCTGCTGTGGACGCGAGCCGCCTTCGCCCAGTCGGGCGGCAGCTCTCAACAGATGCTTCGCGACCAACGTCGGGAGCGGATCGCTGAGGTCTTCCGCATGTACCACTTGCAGGGCTCGCATCGAACGGCGACCCCGGTGGACAACGACTCCGGAGAGTGGCTCGCCGGTCAAGCGTCGCGCGTCGGCGCGGAGGTGACGCCGCGAGGCTTCGGCCT
>JBEBGB010001240.1:0-1231 GCA_040081675.1 Vicinamibacterales bacterium | reverse complement strand
TCACCATCGGCAGCGACCACACGGCCATCGCGCTGAGGAAAACGCTCGTGGCTTTCCTGCGCGGACGCGGCATCGCTGTCATCGATGTCGGCACGGAGTCGACCGAATCGGTGGACTATCCCGACATTGCGGAAGCCGTGGCGCGACCCGTTGCACGAGGCGAAGCGGACGCAGGTATTGTGATCGACGGCGCGGGCATCGGGTCGTGTATTTCCGCCAACAAGATCGCTGGTATTCGCGCCGTGATGGCCACAACCGAGACCATTGCGCGCTACTCTCGGGAACACAATGGTGCGAACGTGCTGGCGCTGGGTTCCTCGCTTCTGACCGTGGACGAAGCCAAGGCCATCGTGACGACCTGGATTTCGACGGCGATGCGCGAACCGCGCTACATCCGCCGCCTGACGAAGATCAGCGCGCTCGAACGACGGAGCTGAGGGCCTAACGTGACCCGCGACGAACTCCAGCGACTCATCTCTCTCATCGTCCAGGAGCTGTCGGCTGCGCAAACATCGCGGGCCGGCGCCACCTGTGCGTGCCACTCAGTCAATACCGAGTGCTGCCCGAACAGGCTGCAAGGCGTGATCGACGCGGGCGCATCCCGAGTTGGTGTGTTGGCCACAGGCGGAGCCCCGGCAGGCGTGGCGTCCATGATCGATCACACGCTGCTGAAAGCCGACGCGACACGCACCGAGATCGAGAGCCTGTGTCGCGAGGCGGCGCAGTTCAAGTTCGCGACGGTGTGCGTGAATCCTGCCTGGGTGGCGACCGCAGCAAGGCTCTTGACGGGAAGCGGCGTGGGTGTCTGTTCGGTCGTGGGGTTTCCGCTGGGAGCGACCACACCGGACGTGAAGGGCTATGAGACGCGTCGCGCGATCTACGACGGTGCGCGCGAGATCGACATGGTCATAAACGTCGGCGCCCTCAAGTCGGGCGATCTTCGTGTTGTCGAACGCGACATCGAGGCCGTGGCGGCGACGTGTCGCGACTGCGGCGTGCTCAGCAAGGTCATCATCGAGGCGGCGCTGCTGACCGACGCCGAGAAGGTGACGGCGTGTACGCTCGCCAAGGCCGCTGGGGCCGACTACGTGAAGACGTCGACGGGCTTCGGACCTGGCGGCGCGACGGCCGCAGACGTTGCACTGATGCGTCGCGTGGTCGGTGCAGAGATGGGCGTCAAGGCCGCAGGCGGTGTGCGCGATCTCGACGGGCTCAAGGCCATGGTGGCAGC
>JBEBGB010001239.1:0-1234 GCA_040081675.1 Vicinamibacterales bacterium | reverse complement strand
TGCCAGAAGACGCCCATGCTGGCCTACGACGCGAATGTTCGGACCGCCTCGAACGTGCTGCGAGCCTGGCCAGACGTGCCGATGCTCTACATCTCGACCGACTACATCTTCTCCGGCGCGCATGGTCACTACCGCGAGTCGTCGCCCGTTGCGCCGGGAACAACGTACGGACGCTCGAAGCTGTGCGCCGAAGTGACCGGCGCGCTCACTGCGCCGGGTCGATTCACGAGCGTGCGGGTCAGCGCCATCTACGACGAGTCTGCGCCGTTTCTCACGTTCCTGGAAGGCGAGCTTCGCGAGTCGCGCCCCGTCGACTGCTACGTTGATTCGTTCTACTCACCGACCTACATCGACGATCTGGCCGGCGCGCTGCTCGCGCTCATGCGCCGGGAGGCGCGTCCCGAGGTCGTGCACATTGCCGGCCCGCGCACCAGCCGCTTCGAGTTCGCCCGAACCTTCGCGAACGCTTTTGGCTACGACTGGAGACTGGTGCAACCCGTGCCGCTCGACCGCGTCAAGACGGCGCTCTATCCAGATTTGTCTCTCTCAACACATGTCGCCGCCGACACCCTTGGCTTCGTTCCGACGCCGCACGAGACGGCGCTCGGTCGTATTGCACGTGGAGTGCCCCATGCAGATGCTCACGCCCTTTCGAGAGTTCTCCGATTCCAGGGGTCGCATGCTCGGAGTGATCAACGACGGCCAGTGGGAAGAGATCAACTACCTGGAAACAGCCGCGTCCTGCATGCGTGGGGGACACTTTCATCGTGATACGCGGGAGCTTTTTCTCATCTTGAACGGCACCATCCGCGTGCGCATCCGGCCCGAAGGGTCAACCGAGATCTGCGAGACCCTGGTCTCCGCCGGCAGCATCTTCGTCGTCGAACCCGGCGAAGCCCACTGGTTCGAAACCCTCACCCCGTGCGCGTGGATCAACGCGCTCTCGAAACGTTTTGATGACGCCGCTCCGGACATTGTTTCGGTGGCGGCGTGACCGGCTGGATCTCACGGCCGATGGTGTACGGCAGATACCGAAGGAGAGTCGACTGATGCGAGTGTTGTTCTCGAATCCACCGTGGTACTCGTCCGAAGGACCGGATAAGACGAGCCTTCGTGGCGTGCGCGCCGGATCGCGCTGGCCTCACCAGTTCGAGTACCGGTCCGCGGGGATCGTCGATGGCCGCATTCCCGAGTTGGTGGGCGGCTACATTCCGTTCCCGGTGTTCCTGGCCAC
>JBEBGB010001238.1:0-1239 GCA_040081675.1 Vicinamibacterales bacterium | reverse complement strand
GCTTTAGCTCTGCCGCGAACGCTATCGCCACCGGAGCTTCCCTCACCCTAACCCTTGTATGTTCGCGGGCATGTATAAGGGAGGAGCGCGGTAGACCGTCCAACCCTGGATCCGAGAGATCGTGGGAGAGCTTGGTCGCCGCGCCCGTTAGACCTGCCAGAGCCCGAACGGTTGGTTGGGGTCACCCCGCATCACGCAAGGATGGGCGAGAGCAGGAGAAGAGGATAGGAGGGCTCATCGTGGAGGTTGTGGTTGGGATCGACATCTCGAAGGCCAACCTGGACATATGTGTACTGCCTCAGGCTGATGGCTGGCAGACAACGAACGACGAAGCGGGCATCGCTGAGCTTGCCACTCAGCTCGAGAGACTGAACCCCGAAGCCGTGATCCTCGAAGCAACGGGCGGACTTGAGAGCCTGGTTGTTTCCACGCTCCTGGCGGCTGCACTGCCCGTGCATGTCGTGAACCCACGTCAGATACGCGACTTCGCCCGGTCTACCGGGCAACTCGCCAAGACCGACGCCCTCGATGCCCGGATACTCGCCCAGTTCGGCCAGGCGGTTCGTCCTGAGCTTCGTCTCCTGCCAGACGAAGCGACTCAGGGACTGCGCGCTCTCGTTACCCGCCGACAGCAGCTCGCGGAGATGCTCGCGACTGAACGCATCCGCAGACACTCAGCCTCGCGTTCGGTCCGTCCCAGCCTCGAGGCCAACATCGAGTGGCTTCGCAAGCTCCTCGATGACCTCGACGACGAGCTGAAGAAGACGATCCAGTCCAGTCCGGCATGGCGGGAGAAAGACGACCTCCTCCAGAGTGTGCCGGGGATCGGACCGGTGGTATCCGCGGTGCTCATCGCCCGGCTGCCAGAGCTCGGGCGCCTTGGCCACAAGCAGATCGCAGCGCTTGTAGGCGTGGCTCCGTTCAACCGGGACAGCGGCACCTTACGTGGACGAAGGACGATCTGGGGCGGCCGAGCCGAAGTCCGCACGGTCTTCTACATGGGCGCCCTGGCAGCGGCACGCTGGAACCCCAGTCTTCGCTCCTTCTACGAGCGCCTGCGTGCGGCCGGCAAACCCAAGAAACTTGCGCTCACAGCGTGCATGAACAAGCTACTCGGCATCCTCAACGCAATGCTCAGGACCGGCAGAACCTGGAACCCAGCAGAAAACTAAACACAGTTGCTCTCCCGGCCGCGGGAGAGGGGACCCGTGGTTGCTGATGACGAGGCGACGTCGTGTA
>JBEBGB010001237.1:0-1239 GCA_040081675.1 Vicinamibacterales bacterium | reverse complement strand
GGCGCACTCAGATGAAGAGAACGATGTGGTCAGTGGTCCTCATGTTGACCGTATGTGGCAGCCAGTCCAGAGCTCAGTCCGCCGATGACACTGCACGGCAACTGAGCGGCATGTGGCGACTGGTCTCGAACCCTCAGCGCCTGGCAGATGGCACCACGAGGCAGGGCACCAACATCGGCTACGCGTTCATTGACACGGCTGGCAGTCACATGTGTTTCTTGAGCATGGCGCCAAACCGGTCGGTCTGGAAGTCGGACGTCCCGACGCCGGAAGAAGGGCTGGCCGCGCTCAGGGGCATCAATGCGTACTGCGCAACGCTCGAGATCAACGCGAAGGAAGGTTTCATGGATCGACGCTATGAGATCAATCAGAACCCCAACGCCGTCGGGAGAGCCAGCCGGAGATGGTACTCGTTCCAGGGAGCGGACCGAATGACGCTACGAGTTGATTCCGCTGAACTGACAAAGCCGGTGGTCGAGACGCTGTTCATCTGGGAGCGAGTCACGAAGTGAGTCGACAGAATGATCGTGATGCGGCCAAGACGTCCGGCTCAAGGAAAGCCCCGAACCCGAGGGGACCGCTCAGGTCGATGCGTGTCAGCGAAAGCTTTCGCGCCTTTGTCCTCGAACAACTGGCCGACGTGCCGTCGGTTCACGCCCGCGCGATGTTCGGCGGCGTCGGCCTGTACAGCGGCGACCTGTTTTTCGGACTGATCGCCGCTGACGTGTTGTATCTGAAAGTTGGCGATCGGAACCGCGGCCGATACGAGTCGGCGGGCATGACCGCGTTCGCGCCGTATCCCGACAAACCTATGACGATGCCGTATTACCAGGTGCCGGCGCACGTTCTCGAGGATAGGCGTGAGTTGGGGATCTGGGCGCACGCTTCGATCGAAGTGGCCGCAGACAGCAAGTCGCGCCGCCCTCGTCGCTGACGCGGCTTACGGCGCCGCTTTACGGAGCTGGCATCGCGCCGATCTGCACGAGCAAGCCGACCATGTCCATGAACACCCAGTTCTCGATGAAGCGACCGTCGTACGCCACCCACATGTCGATGTAGGGGATGCGCACCGTCTTGCCCGTGCCAGGCACGTTCATGAACGAACCCTGGTGTGTGCCTGTCGCCGTTCCTCGCGTTACACCCTTATCCGGCTCTGCCAACACAGCGTCGAGTGTGATCTGCAGGTCCGGGAAGCCGGCGTAGAACGCGTCGAGCGCCGCCGTCATGCCCTCTGGACCG
>JBEBGB010001236.1:0-1242 GCA_040081675.1 Vicinamibacterales bacterium | reverse complement strand
GCTCGCGTGCGGGATTGACGATGGGCAGGGCGACTATCTGAATTGCCCGCTGACGCGCCAGGAGTATGAGCGGTTCTACGATGCGCTCACACATGCCGAGTCGGCCACGGTGCACGACTTCGACAAGGAGCGCTTCTTCGAAGGGTGTCTGCCAATCGAGGTGATGGCGCACCGCGGGGTCGACACGCTGCGCTTCGGACCCATGAAGCCCGTTGGGTTGACCGATCCTCGCACCGGACGCCCGCCCTATGCGGCCGTGCAGCTTCGTCAGGACAACCTCGCTGCCGATCACTTCAGCATGGTGGGTTTCCAGACGCAGATCAAATGGGGCGAACAGGCCCGTGTGCTGCGCCTCATCCCGGGTCTGGAGCAGGCCGAGTTCGTCCGCTTCGGCATGGTGCATCGCAACACCTACATCAACGGACCAACCGTTCTCGCTGAAACGTGGCAGGTGCGAGCTCGTCCAGCTCTCTTCTTTGCTGGTCAGATGTCGGGCGTCGAGGGCTATGTCGAGTCGGCGGCGTCGGGTCTGC
Organism: Vicinamibacterales bacterium; assembly: GCA_040081675.1. GTDB lineage: Bacteria > Acidobacteriota > Vicinamibacteria > Vicinamibacterales > CAVVIG01 > CAVVIG01. The sequence continues at coordinate 709 of JBEBGB010001236.1, read as the reverse complement.
TCGCGGGGCTCAATGCAGCCGCGCTCGCACTCGGCCGATCGACGTCCGCTCCGCCGCGGACCACGGCTATTGGCGCGTTGGCGTACTATGCGTCGCATGCGAATCCCGCGCACTACGAACCGTCCAACATCACCTTCGGCATCATGGAGCCGCTGGTGACGCCGCCGCGCGGCAAGATGGAGCGCAAGCTGGCGATGGCGAACCGTGCGCTCGAGGACCTGGCGGTCTGGATGCGAGACCGAGCCGCATGATCGAACACCTGAAGGCCTTCCTCAGGTTTCTCGCCCTCAATCGGAATCTGTCGCCGCACACGGTGCGTGCCTACGACAGCGATCTCTCTCAATTCATCGGCCATGTCGCTGCGGACGCGGACCTCAAACGTCGCGACCTCACGGCTGATGCGTTGGACCGAGCGGCGATCCGTTCCTTCCTCGCGCATCTGCACGCAGAAGGACAGTCGCGTTCAACCGCGGCGCGCAAGCTGGCTGCGATTCGCACCTTCCTTCGGTATCTGCGCCGCGAAGGCATCATCGACGCGGACCCGGGTGGGCTGCTGGCCACTCCGAAGCGCGAAATCCGCATACCTGTGCATCTGTCCGAAACCGAGATGTCGTCGATGCTCGACTCGACGGACGACGAACAGCCACTGGGTCGACGCGACCATGCCATTCTCGAGTTGTTCTACGCGTCTGGTCTGCGACTGAGCGAG
>JBEBGB010001235.1:0-1243 GCA_040081675.1 Vicinamibacterales bacterium | reverse complement strand
ACCTCGATGAGTCGCTGAAGATCGCCGTCGTGCAGGGTGCGGTGGTTGGCGGTGGACTGACGGTCATTGCCAATGCGCCGAACCCGGCAGGTCAGGCGCTGCTGAATCGATTCTTCAACGGCGCCATTTCACCGGTTGGTCTCCTCCTGGGCGCCTTGACGCCGACGCTCATTGCTGCGGCAGTGTTTCAACTGCTGTAGCCGCCGACGGAGCGCGTTCTCACTACTGCGGACGAGGCGCACGCCCCGTAGCCGGCGCGGATCGAACGGTCCCTTTTGCTATGCTGCGACTACTGCTGGCTGACACACGCGTCGATCCCCGGTTGGTGCGATGGCTGGCTCGACATAATGGCATGTTGACGCGCTACCTCCGCGATCCGACTCGGACACCTGCCAGCACGGTCATCGTCTGCACGCTGACGCTGCTCGCGTGGTCAGTCGTCTCAGGGCCGCGAGCGTCCGCGCAGCGGCGCGAAGCGGCAGAGAACGCGAGCGCGTCACTGGAACGGAGTGCTCCAGACCTGCACGCACGACTTGTCGGCCTGGAGCGCGCACAGGGGGTCCTCTTCGGGGCGCTCGTCGCCGGGAAAGGCAAGGTCGACGAAGCGGACCTGTTCCAGCGCATGAATCGCCGCCTCTCCGACACGAGTGCGAGCGCACGTCCCGACCCCGAGGCAGACAAGGGCTTCGCCGCACTCGGCGCGCCCGCCGATGCGATCATCCGGCGCGCATACGCGTTTCAGCGCGAGGTGGCCGCCGTGTTCGCCAGCAGGCCGCCACGCGAGCGAAAAGCTGGCCTCGACGCCGCGGTTGCACACTACCGAAGCCGGCCCGACCTGGCCTTGCCCGATGCGGCGAAGGACATGACGATTCTGTACGACCATCCGTACACATCGTTCATTCCGCCGACACCCCCGGAGACAGAACCTCGGCGCAAGCTGGCCTATCCGACGCTGACAGGGCTCGCGTGGTCAGCCCACTGGTACGAGCTCGCCGCATTGCAGCCACTCGAGTCGTTCGGCCAGAAATCGGAGCGCGAGCGCGACCTCGCCGTCGTGGCCAATCGCCTGACAAAGAAGTTGTCGTTCGGTAAGCCGCCAGACGCCTTCCCCACGGAACTGCCCCTGGCTCCGGCCATTGCACCCGGATTGGTCGCGCTGCACGAGCGCGCGGCATCGGTCATCGACAATTTGAACTTGATGCAGGACGTAATCACCGACGTCCTCGTGCGTTCAGATGTGCCT
>JBEBGB010001234.1:0-1244 GCA_040081675.1 Vicinamibacterales bacterium | reverse complement strand
GGCGATGCCGGTGCCCTCACCCATATAGAGGCCGGCGGGCAGCTTGAAGAAATTGGGAACCGAGTCGAACGGGATGTCCGGGGCGGTGGCCCTGGCCTTTGCGGGACTACTAACGTTTTGCGCCAGCGCCGACCCGGCCAGAGACCACAGGCCCACGCCGATAACGGCAGCAACAACGATTCGTCGCATCATGCCTACACTCCTTCGATTGGAACATGGATAGCGAAACCTACACCCTTTTGCCGGCGCGTGAACAGGAATTCCGCCAGGGCCATTTCGGCGACCTCGACCAAAGCTGTTTCCGCTCCGTAACTCACTCGACTGTCGAACGGACAGCGACATGTGGGTCGGCGAAAGTGTGGAACTGGCGCGCGCAGAAAGTCACGCTCGAGAAATGAGAACTCGGGACGAAAAGCGCTAACACGGAGAGCACGGGCAACAAACGGAGTACACGGTATTTTGGAAAGGATCCGTGACCTCCGTGTGGAACTCCGTGGCCTCCGTGGTCGAGCTTTTGAGTCGAACGATCACTTCAACCCGGCGACCGCTAGCGCGCGAGGCCGGCTGGCATCTGAAACACTCCGCCGTCCTGTTCGTGCAACCGCTCGACGAGCTTGCGTGCGCGGTCCTTGTCGTCGAGTGACAGCTGCCAGAGCGCAAACAGGGACGGCCCCGTCATGACATTCACGGCTATGCGCTGCAGCAGGTCGAGTGCCTCGGGACCAACGGCAGTCGCCCGTTCAGATGGCCGCGCGCCAGGGGTGCTGTTGGTGACGAGGACGACGCGGTCGGTCGCCTCGGCCTTCTCGTTGAGCATCAGGAACACGTCCGTCAGTTCCGAGCTCTTCTTCTGAACGGGTTCGTTCGTCGCCGCTACGTGGAAGAGCAGTCGTCGGCGATCCGAGAGTTTCACGGTGACGGCAGCGGCCGAACCCGGCGTCCGCTCGGCGTCGAACCCGAGCGCCACGAACGTGTCCCGGACGGCATTGGTCAGCCCCTCTCCGACTTGCCACAGGAGCCCACCGAAGCGCTCCATGGCCTTGAGGTCCTCCGAAAGGCGCTGGATCTCGAGGAGTCGGGTCTGGTACCCGGGCGGCATTTCGCCAGCGAGCCACTCTGGCGGTTTCCCGTTGTCTGCCCCATCCTGCGTGTTCATGACTGCTCCTTGGCTCGCGCGTCCATCGCGAAGTCCTCGCGCCGCAACGGACTATTCTCTGGCCTCAGCAGCAGGACCGCAAGCGGCA
>JBEBGB010001233.1:0-1244 GCA_040081675.1 Vicinamibacterales bacterium | reverse complement strand
ATCGCCATGTGAGTTTGCCTCGCTTGAAGTTCCGTGCGAATCGCCCGACACGGGCCGACCGCGCGCCTAGACGGTACTGCTTCACCCGATCTGCTGCAAGGCCACTTCGCAAGCACAGGTTGCACGCCGCACGCCAATGGGTGCAGCAATGGAAGTAGACCGGCTATTTCCCGAGCGGCACCCGCCGGCGCAGTTCGTCCGCGAAGTTCAACGGTGTCCCGTCCCACACGGCGACGCTGCGGGCGCTGATGACGCTGCCCGCTGCAGCGAGCTGTGCCGTCAGCGCGTCGAGCGGGTGGACGGTGCCACGCTCGGAGTCGTCTCGGGCGCGAACGTCGGACTCGGTATCCCACCGCGGCAGGACTGGAGCGACGTCCAATGGCCTCCCGTCGGGACGATGAAAGGCCAGCGCGCCATCGGGATGCTGACTGATCGTGAATCCGCGTTCATGCGCTGCGCGGTGGTGACGACGGCACAGCAACACGAGGTTCTCGAGGCGGGTCGCGCCGCCGTCGAACCAGTGCACGAGGTGATGGGCGTCGCAACGGCGCGAGGAGCAGCCGGGAAATCGGCAGCGCGTGTCGCGCCCGAACAGGGCTCGCCGAATGGCTGGTGGAATCGTGCGCGTCTTCCGTCCCACATCGAGCACCGTGCCACTCGCGTCGTGACGCATTACCACCACCGCCGCATCACACGTCAGACGTCGCGACGTTTCGGCGGAAACGTACGTCGCACCATCGGCGAGTTCTAGCGGGCCTCCGGCCCCAGCGAGGGGCCTCGGCCCGCTATAGTTCACTTGCGAGCCCCGAAACTTGACCTGCCGAGTCAAGTTTCGGGTTCTCAAGGGTTCGAGGGGGCCATCGAAAGGACGCGACTCGAGACCATTGGTCACGTCGAGCATGCCCTCGCGGCGCAGTGCGCATCCAGGGGCGGACGCATCACTCGTCGACCGATTCGCTTCGACGTGCAGCACGACTTGATAGCGATCCCCGGCCGTACCTCGGTCCAGGTCCGCAGACAAGGCGATCTCAGCCAGCAGGCCCAGCGCGTCTGCGCGCCGTTGTCCGAACGTCACGTCCTCGGCCATGGTCGCGCCGCTCGACGCACCGGCCGATTCCCGGAACAGACGATCCGCCCCGGCGTCGAGCGCGCGCTGCACCACGGCACCAATCTCGGGTGTGAGCCGCCCGCGAATGACGACCATCCCGTCGTCATCGACCCATGTGGAGAGTTCGCGGCGCAGA
>JBEBGB010001232.1:0-1245 GCA_040081675.1 Vicinamibacterales bacterium | reverse complement strand
CCAGGCGAGCCGTTTGTGACGCGGGAGGACCCGCCCGGCGCGTGGTAGGCAATGTTGCGAATGAAGTAGATCGGCCCGCCACCAGAGGGCTGCGTGCTCATCGGATGCGACGCGGAGTTGATCAGCATGTTTCGCATGATGCGGATGTTGTGCATGCTGCCGTCCATCTCGATCGAGTTGTCGTGCGCGTTCGTGATGTAGTTGTTGTAGATGTCGATGGCGGTCGGCCTGCGGTCCCAGAACTCGCGAGGTGGGTAGCTCGGGCCCTCCTGCGCATGCGAGCCGTCTGGCATGCCGTACATCTCGGTGTCGATGCCGTCATGGAAGTCCGCCACGTAGTTGTGCGCGACGACGTGCCCTGGACCATAGAGGCGTATGCCGGTGTACGACTTCATCACCGGCGGGAACTCCTGGCCCTCGACATTCTCGAACTGCTGCCAGAACTGCCCGTTCCATCCTTGCAGATGCTTCGAGTCGTTGCGCCCGAGGAATACGCTGTCGGCAATGTAAAAATCGCTGGAACCTGAATAGTTCGAGAACACGCCCATGCCGACATCCTCGAAGCGGCAGCGCTTCACAGTAAGTCCCTTCGAGCCCGCAATGAACTGCGTGCCTGCCCAGATGGCGATGGTCGTGTTACGAAACGTGATGCCTTCGAAATAGTTGTAATCGGCGGCTTTGACGTTGAACAGGTTGTAGTTCCCTCGACCGTCGAGGACCACCTCCCCGTCGCCCGCCGCCTTGATGACGATCGGCTTTTCCGGCGTCCCATCCGCGGTCAAGTAATACGTCCCCTCAAAGGTCGTCGTCGCATTGACCGTCGTCTGGTTGCCGTAGAACTCCCAGTGATAGGCGTAGGTGCCAGCGTGCACGAGGACCACGTCACCGGGCTTGACGCGTGGCCGTCCACCCGGCGCTGTGTCGCCCGCGCCGCAATAGTAGTTGTAAGCGCACATGATCCCCTCGAACGCCGGCTCGATCTTTGGCCCCTTCCACTTCGTGGGATATACGTGGTAGACCTTGCCGCCCTCCGCCATCTTGGGTTCGGGGCGTGTTCGAACGGTGATCAGCTTCGTGGCGTTACCTGCCGGGCCCGTGACGCCGTCCGGATCCGTCAGCACGAACCTGGCTTCGTACGCCGTGCCGGGCTCGAGGTCGAGGATGCTTCCGGCAAACATGTTCGGCGCCACCAGGTCGAACACGTTCGCCCAGTAGGTGCGCTCGTTGTGAATGCGCACAAGCGGC
>JBEBGB010001231.1:0-1245 GCA_040081675.1 Vicinamibacterales bacterium | reverse complement strand
CTAGCCGCCACGGCGCGAACCCGCCCACCAGATCGACCGACACCAGAGGGACCATGACCCGGCTGGTCTGTGTGATTGCCTGATAACAGTTAATTGGAATCAGGGAGTGCATTGCCGCGCCCAAACGTGTAGCCTCACGCCCCGAAACGATTCCTTGATGCCATATGGAGAAGCCATGAAGGTGGGCAGGCGCACGGTCCTTTGCGGATCGCTGCTGACGTCGGCAGTTCTTGTAACCCTCTCCGCGCAGAGCCAGGCCCCGGCTCAGCCGGCACAGCCGCCGACCGGTGCGCAAGCCCCGGCCGCTGGCCAGGCTCCACGACGCGGACCCAGCCCCGAGTCGCTGGCGGTAGCGGGCACGAAGCCCGCGCCGAGCAAGGCCGAGTATGAACGCTGGAAGACCGAACTCTCGAACTGGGGCCGCTGGGGCAAAGAGGATCAACTCGGCGCCGTCAATCTGATCACGCCCGCCAAGCGCAAACAGGCCGCCAGCCTAGTGAAAGACGGGGTGAGTGTGTCGCTCGCCGGCGACGTAAACACCGAGCGCGCCATCGACAACGGCCAGCCTTACGAGCACGTGATGACCTCGGCCGGACCTGCGGGCGCCGGCGACACGCTCGCAGTGTCGTTCCACGGCTACGCACACACGCACATCGACGGGTTCGCACACCGCTTCTTCGACGGCAAGATGTGGAACGGCTTCTCGCACGAGGAAGTGACCAAGGCGGACGGCGCGAAGAAGAACTCTATCTACAACCTCCACAACGGCATCGTCACGCGTGGCGTCCTGATCGACATTCCGCGCTTGAAGGGTGTCGCGTACCTGGAACCGGGCACGCGGATCTTCGTGGAAGACATCGAAGCGTGGGAGAAGCAGGCGAACGTGAAGGTCTCGGCCGGCGACGCCGTCTTTATCCGCACGGGACGCTGGGCGCGACGCGCAAAGACGGGCGCGTGGAACGCAGCCATCGAGAACGCTGGCCTCGATCCGTCGGTCCTCCCGTGGCTGAAGCGCCGTGACGTGGCGATCCTCGGCAGCGAAGGCGCCCAGGATGCCGTGCCGCCGCCCACCGGCTCCGAACTTGGTGGTCTGGCCCTGCACGACTTCGCGCTGATCATGCTTGGCATCAACCTGATGGACGACACGAATCTCGATGCGCTTGCCGAGACGGCCGCTTCGCACAAGCGCTGGGAGTTCCTGCTCATGGCGGGACCGCTGCCGGTCACCAACGGCACCGGCTCGCC
>JBEBGB010001230.1:0-1247 GCA_040081675.1 Vicinamibacterales bacterium | reverse complement strand
GCGATACGCCCGCCATCTACCACCGGTCCAGCGGACTCCTCACTCCAAGTCCGCCCCTGTTCAACACATGCGTGTACACCATCGTCGTGCTCACGTCCCGGTGACCAAGCAGTTCCTGCACGGTGCGGATATCCGATCCGGTCTCGAGCAGGTGCGTCGCAAAGGAATGCCGGAAGGTGTGACACCCGACGCGCTTTGAGAGACCAACCGACCGGGCCGCCTGCGTCACCGCTCGCTGAATGACCGACTCGTGCAGGTGGAACCGGCTCGGTGGCCCATACCGCTCGTCACGACAGATCCGCCCCGCAGGAAAGACGAACTGCCAGGCCCACTCGGCGGGCGCATTCGGGAACTTGCGCTCGAGCGCGTCAGGCAGCACCACCCGCCCATGACCAGCCGCAAGATCGGCCACATGCCGCTGCCGCACGTGAACGAGGTGCCGTTGCAGCGGCTCGCGCACCGCCTCGGGCAGCATGACGCGCCGATCCTTCTGCCCCTTGCCGCGCCGCACCGTGATTTCACGCCGTTCGAGATCGAGGTCCTTCACGCGCAGGGCGAGACACTCCTGCAGTCGCAGCCCCGCTCCGTACAGCAGCATCGTCACCAGGCGAGGCACACCGTCGAGTGCTCCGATGATCGCGCGCACTTCGTTGGGCGTCATCACCACCGGTACCCGTTCCGGCATCCGCGCACGCGGCGGCACCACCACCGTCCCAATGTCGATCCGCAGTACCTCTTTGTAGAGAAACAACACGCCGCTGAGTGCCTGGTTCTGCGTCGACGCTGCGACATGTTGCTCGACCGCCAGCCAGGTCACGAACGCGGAAATCTCCTCTGCGCCCATCTCTCGCGGGTGTCGCTTGCCATGAAAGACGATGAACCGACGAATCCAGGAGACATACGCCTCCTCGGTGCGTCGGCTATAGTGCCGCGCACGAATTGCGGCGCGCACGCGTTCGAGCAATTTCGGCGACGCCGAAGGCCGATGGTCGACTCTTGACTCCACGCCGACGACGATGCCATCGTCGTCGAATCGTACGCAAGGGGTCGCTGCACGAAGTTCGCGTGGACTGGAGATGACCATGAACGCGTAGCACACAGGAGACATGCATCTCATGCGAATCAACGTTCACGGCGGCACCGCAAAGCACGGAGATCCTTCACTCTGCCTCTCGTGTAGACACGCCGTCGTCGCCCACGGAACGAAAGCAGCCGAACGAATCGTCAGGTGTAGCAGGCTTGACGCA
>JBEBGB010000379.1:0-5189 GCA_040081675.1 Vicinamibacterales bacterium | reverse complement strand
CCAACGCTAGGAGAACTCTCTCAATCCCTCTGCAGCTTACCCACAGACTGTCACCCATCAGGGGTGACTAAGTGTCACCCATCAGGGTTACCGCTCACAGGCCCTCTGTTTGTGCATCTTCCTCACCCGTTACTGTAGTGAGGCCGCCGGGACAGCTCTTTCCCGCAAAGCTCGCAACGTGTCACCTCGCCGTCGAACAAGTTCTTATCCCACGTGCAGTGGTATGTCCGTCCTTTGTGACGGCAGTTGGCTTGCCTGTGCGTGATCACGGCAAGACCGCGTTCTAGTTCCTGTTTGTTCCGGACCAATCGGAGCTGTTCCTGGCGTTCTCTTGCCCTCCAACGACTTGGCTGCTCTAAGTATGCCAACACCGCGACTAGAGGGGCACCGGCCAAGCCCAGACACGCGCCGACCACTGCGCCCCGCCAGATCGGCGTCATCAGGGACATCAGCGCGCCACCCATCTGAGGCAGTCTGGTCTCCGCGTAACCTTGAAGGAGGGCCATTGCTGTCCAGCCTAGGGTGCGCCGCATCCATCTTCTTGCTAGATCGGGGTTGCCTTGCACCTTCTGAATTGCTGCAAAGAGGACAAGCAGCGAAGCGACGCCCAGCCAGACGAGTATGGTGTTCCGTAGCGGCTCGGCTACAGGCGGCGTGACTTGCACTGATAGCCACAGGCAGTTGCCGAATACCACCAGGAATACTGATGGCATGAGCCGCACCGCCCGTCCTCGCCAGTATGCTCGGTTGTCTCGGAGGGATGCTCCCGATGTGCCAAGGTCTGGAAGGAGGAACATGATGCCTAAGCTCCCTGAGTTCGGGTTTCGCGGCGGCGCAGTATCGGCGGGACAGTAGTACGGAAGGCCCGAGTTGGGTGCCTGGCGTCGAAGACCGCCCCGCCGGGGGGCGTGGCCGAAGCGCCTTCGGTTCGCCACGCGAGTGCTCTTGGCAGCCCTGCCATTTGCACCGGCATTGTGTCATGCAGTCCGGCTAACGACTTGGGTTTCTGCTGCACGAGCAACATGGTTGGACCGCACTGCGAGGTGCAAGCCGAGCTGTGCGAACCACGTACGCTGACCGAAGTGTCAGCAGCAAACCCGTGTTAGGCCACGCTTCGAGCCGAATCTTCAGTTCCCAATCGAACTCAATGCGACTGAGTCCTGCCGAGACCGCGCGAGATGGAGGATCGCGGCTTGAACCGAGACGTGTGGGGGTGCCTGTGAGTCAGGGCTCACAACGCGCCAGAGGCCATCGAGTCGCAAGAGCTTGATCGTGCGTTCTTCTGAGCTTGGTGTCGTCAAGGCTAGGCCTCGGCCGTCCCATGTGCCGACGTTCTGGTACACAACGCGAATCACTGCGGTGTCCCCCAGTGATGGCAGCGTCGCGGCGGTGTAGCGGTCAGAGATGACCAGTTGATCGTAGCCTGGCGCGTCACTCGTGCAGTTGGTCTCAGGGATCCAGCAAATGAGTCGTGATTGAGCTTCTCGCACCTGGAGCATGGAGCGTGAATCGATCGTAAGGCCCGCGGCATCCCATGCGAGAATCAGAGAAGCCACGGCTTCCGCCGATTCTCTTTCCGCGCGCCGCGCGTCCTCGAGGAACGTTCCGGCGGCTCGTGGCGTGCCTTCTGGCGAGACCGCGGGTGGATCCGTGCGTGCCGAAGCTGCACACGCCGAACTCGCCACGAACACAATGGCGATCGGGAATAATCGCATGCCGATGCCCGCGCGGGTTGGAAGTGGCCTAACGTCTTGGGTTTGACTTGCGCGAGCAAACATGGTGACCGAGAGGCGTGAGCTGCAAGGCGAACGCCTCTCGCGTATAGGCTCACCGAAGCGTCAAGTCCAAACCCGTGTTAGGCCGCGTCCCGCGATATGCTTGGTCTACGTCGGCAAGGTACCGGCGACACGTAGGGCTGCGGCGTCGATCAACTCCTGTAGCCTAGTAAGATCACTCTCGAGACGAGCGCCGTTTCCGTGTTTCAAGTCGATGTATCCGGGTCGAAGCGCTACAGACTCGAACTCGCCGTCCTTGGAGAGGACCAAGCCCATGGGGTTGAAGTCTTCGTGTGGCTTGAGCAGGCGAAACAGACGAACCGGAAGCGGTGAGGTCCGATTCCAGGTGCTGCGATCAGACCAGTTCACTGTGGCCACTCGCCCTGCAAGACGCGGAATGACCTCCGCCTCAATGTGCGCTTGCCAGTTCGGGCTATTTGAATAGACCAGAATTCCGACAACGCCTCGTGGGACGAACTCAGAACGAAATCGCGCGGTAAGCCAACGCCGTCTGATGGAGTCGACGAAGGATGTGACGACAAGCCACGGAATGAGAAGCGCCAGGATCGGGATGCCGACCAACAACGCGAGTGGCACCACAAACCAATCGGGCAGCCGCATTGCTCGGCGACGCGCGCGCGAATCTGCTCGCTCGGTTCTTGTCGACATGGCTTTGGTAGCGGCCTAACGACTTGGGTTTCTGCTGCACGAGCAACATGGTCGCACCGCGTCGCGAGGTGCAAGCCGAGCGATGCGGGCCACGCATGCTGACCGAAGTGGCAGCAGCAAACCTCTGTTAGAGAGCGAACGCAGTACGTTGATCAACCGTGTTCTGCTGTCCAAGCAAGAGCGACCATCGGGCCCGCGATGATGCCGAGGCCGCCTCCCATGACAAGGGCGTTGCGCAGGTCGGCTGGTCCCTCGGGGTCTCCCATCCACAGCATGGCAATACCGACCGCGGAGTACGCGAGCGCTGCCACGAGAACGCCCAAGAGCATCCGGCCGACGGGCCATGCAACGAACGGGCGAAGGATCCCGATCAATGCACCGCCGCCGACGCCAGCCACAAGGTAGGCGCCGAGGAGCAGAGATATGCCTCGCAGACTTACAACGACGTCCTCGGATCCTGCGAGCCCTGCGATTGATATGACGATCAGTGCGAACACGCCGAAGCCCGCCCCCATGGCGAGACCGAACGCTGTAGTGGAGCGAACTGAAGAAAGAGTCGGGCGCGTAACCGGTCCGCTAGGAAGGCGATGGACGGCCCAAGCCCCGAGGGTTAGGAAGACGTTGAGCGCTAGCATGAGCGTCCAACCCAACTCCATGGGGAACTGCACGAAGATGCCGACGAGAAAGAGCCCAAAGCCGCCGACGAACCAGATTGCCATTGGCTCTGCGGCTCGGAGCTGACCTGGCTCGGCGCGGCGCCCGACTTCCCGCGCGACCGCAGGTAGGGCTAGCCCAATCGCGGCCAGAATAGGGCTCCTCGTGAACCACATGGTCCCAGCCGCGTAAATGGCCGCGAGCCCCCAGAGAAACCCCAGCTGGACACCGATGGAGAAGTCGGGGTCAGCTGTGTGGTCGTCGGCGCGCGCGTCTTTGCGTTGAGAGGCATGGGTCATTTGTCGCTCTCTAACGACTCGGGTTTGAGCTGCGCGAGGGAAAATGGTGACCGAGAGGCGTGAGCTGCAAGGCGAACGCCTTTCGCGGTTAAGCTGACCGAAGCGTCAGCTCCAAACCTTTGTTAGAAAGCACCTCACGCGACGCGACTCCACGCCAGGCCTGCCGGAAGCTCGTAGTCCGCAAAGTCTAGGTGCACGACTCTGCGGTGCGAAGGGGAGGCGGACTTGGACGAGGCGTGCAAGAGAAGCGGTCGCATGAGCAGAACGTCCCCGGACTCGGCGACACATTCGGCGACGGTCTCAGAAGCTACGAGCTCGTCGATGTGACTCGAGCTTAGCCGGCCGAAGCGGTGAGACCCGGGAATCACGCGAACCGGGCCGTTGTCGGGTCCGCAGTCGTCGAGGTGGAGGCGGAGCGTGATCATGGACTCCAGAACCGGAACCGGCGGTTGGACGCTCACGACGCCGTCCTTGGTGGTCCACGGTCCAAAGCCTTCGACGTCGATTCGTTGCTCTACAGCAATGGTCAGGTCCTGATGCCAGGCGACATTCCAGTTTGCGCCCGGGACTTTGTCGAACAGGATGCTGCGGACGAGTGTGGCGGGCCGGGCGAGGACACGGCCGACGAGGTCGAGAACGGCTGACGAGCTCGCCAGCTGGCGTGTACCGCGAGAAACCGAAGCGAGGTTGCGAATGCCATGAGGACTGAGGTGCCCGTTCGAAGCGATGAGCTCGGCGATCTCGCGTGACAGCTCGTCGACGACCTGATGCGGGGCGAACGAAGAAACGATCGCGAACCCGCTTTGGTCGACAGACTCGCGAACTGAATTGAGTGTAGCAGCATTCATGAACGTCAGCGGTGCTTTCTAACGACTTGGGGTTGTGCTGCACGAGCAACATGGTCGCACCGCGTGGTGAGGTGCAAGCCGAACCACGCGGGCCACGGAAGCAGACCGAAGTGTCAGCACCAACCGCTTGTTAGGGCAGCGACGAAGCGGACGCCCGGACCCATCGCTGACTCGGATGCTCTCGGCGGCCGCCCTTCGACGGAGACATGCCAGGATCCGGCGAGCGCGATGTCAGACCTCGGCGGCGCCCCGCCGAACGAGTGGAAGAGAAGACAGGCGAGCGGCGAACCGGAGCGACCCGTGTCGGACGCCAGGACGAGAGCTATGGCTCGAGGGAGCGGGGGCGAAGAGAACGGGGACCCCGGCAGCGGACTGGAGTGGAAGAGGAGCCAGACACGAGCCGCCCGGAGTGCGGGCGCCGCCGAGCGAGGAGCGTGACCGCCGGAGGACGAAGCGGGGAGCGGTGCGGGGAAGACTCTCTTCCCTTGAATGCTCACGACGTCGTGAGGCCCGTCGTCTCCCTAACGACTGGGGTTGTGCTGCACGAGCAACATGGTCGCACCGCACCGCGAGGTGCAAGCCGAGTGGTGCGGGCCACGAGAGCTGACCGAAGTGTCAGCACCAACCGGTTGTTAGGCGCGCGGCGAAGCGGGCGCCCGGTGGAAAGAATGCGGCGTGAGCGTGCGGACGCGACCTGGGACCGGACATCGTGGGATCCGGCGCGCGCGATGCCAGACTCGACGGCGCCGCGCCGAACGAGTGGAAGATCGGGGAGCACGTGCGGCCGCGAGCGACTTCGCGCGGGACCGCTGGATAGCGAGGGCTGGAGGGAGGCGGGGGCGGACGGAACGGGGAGCCCGGGAGCGGACTGGAGTCGAAGCGAAGCCAGACACGAGCCGCCCGGAGTGCGGCGCCGTCGAGCGCTCGATGCGAGACGCCGGAGG
>JBEBGB010000378.1:0-5189 GCA_040081675.1 Vicinamibacterales bacterium | reverse complement strand
GCCACGACGCCGAGATCATGTGTGATGAGAATCACGCTCGTGCCCGTCTCGCGCTTCAGCGTTCGAATGAGCTCGAGGATCTGCGCCTGAATCGTCACGTCGAGCGCCGTCGTCGGCTCGTCGGCAATGAGCAGCTCCGGTTTGCACGAGAGCGCCATCGCAATCATGACGCGCTGGCGCATGCCTCCGGAGAACTCGTGCGGGTAGCTGTCAACGCGCCCGCGAGCGTCCGGAATGCCAACCGTCTCGAGCATCTGGACCGCATGGTCGTACGCCTGCGCCTTCGAGTGGCCGAGATGAAGGCGCGTGACCTCCATCATCTGCTGCGAGACACGCATGAACGGGTTCAGCGACGTCATCGGATCCTGGAAGATCATCCCGATTCGCTTGCCCCGGATTTGACGCATCTCCTCGGCTGGCAATTTCAAGAGGTCCCGGCCGTCGAAGACGATCTCGCCAGACACGATGCGTCCCGGCGGCGTTGGCACGAGGCGCATGATGGACAGGTTCGTCACCGACTTGCCCGAGCCAGACTCGCCGACGATGCCGAGCGTCTCGCCGCGAACCAGATCGAAGCTCACGCCGTCGACGGCCTTCGCCGTCAGGTGGTCTTCCGCAAACCAGGTGCGGAGGTCGCGAACCGAGAGCAAGGGCGCCACTAACAGTCGGTCCTTGGGGGACGGGCCATTATCCCTTCCTCATTTGTGGGTCGAGCGCATCGCGCAGACCGTCGCCAAGAAAATTGAGCGAGAACAGCGTCACTGCCATCGTGATGCCGGGGCAGATCAACTGCCACGGGAAGACCGCGATGTTCTGGATGCCGTCGGCCGCAAGACTGCCCCACGATGCCAGCGGCGCCTGGACGCCCAGACCGAGGAACGAGAGAAATGACTCGAGCAGCATGACCGACGGGATCGTCAACGTCGCGTACACGATGACCGGCCCGAGCGTGTTTGGCACGAGGTGCCGCAGGATGATCCGGGCTCCCGAGACACCCGTGGCCCTGGCGGCCAGCACGAACTCTTGCGACTTCAACGACATGACCTGGCCACGAACGATGCGCGCCATTGTCAACCACGACACGGCGCCGAGCGCGACGAACAGCAGAAACAGCTGGCTCAGTGGCGAGCGTCCGCCAAAGAACGCGAGGAGAACGATGACGACCATCATGTACGGAATGGAATAGAGAACGTCGACGAAACGCATGATCGCTTCGTCGACCCGGCCGCCAACATAGCCCGCAGTGGCACCAACCGTGATCCCGATGATGAGCGACACCACCGTGGAGATGACGCCCACCATCAGCGAGATGCGTCCGCCGAGCAGCACCCGGGCCAGGATGTCGCGCCCCGAGTCGTCGGTGCCCATCGGGTGTGTCCACGAGAACGAGCCATCGGGCGCCGTGAACGGCGCGAGCGAGTTCACCAGCGCCGGCTCTGTCGGGATGTAGTCGTAGGTGTAGCCGGTCGTGCGCGCGATGATCCACGGTCCGATGGCCGCGGCAACCACGATGATGCAGACGACGACGAAGCCGAACACTGCGAGATGGTTCTTGCGGAGGCGACGGACGGCGTCCTTCCAGAGGGACGTTCCCACAACCGGAGCGTTCTCTGTCGACGGTGCGCCGCTCGAAGTGGTCACGTCAGTAGCGGATGCGCGGGTCGAAGTAGGCGTAGGCCACATCGACGAGCAGGTTGAAGAGGAGGATTGCGATCGACATGAAAGCCACGATGCCGATGATGAGTGGCTCGTCACGATTGAGGTTGGCGTTGATGAAGTAGTTCCCCAGGCCTGGCAGCGCGAAAATCCGTTCCACGACGACGGTGCCGCTGATGAGAAACGCCAATGCGGGCCCGGAGAACGACACGACCGGCAGCAGGCCACCGCGCAGCGCGTGCCGCAGCACGACGTCGCGTTCGCTCAGGCCCTTCGCACGCGCCGTTCGGATGTAGTTCGAGCGGAGCACTTCCAGCATGCCAGACCGAGTCAGGCGCGCGATGTAGGCCATGTACACCGCGGACAGCGTGATCACCGGGAGAATCAGGTGCACGCCGAAGCCGTCCCAGCGCGCAGGTGGCAGCCAGTACCAGGTCAAGGCGAAGACGAGCACCAGCGTCGGACCCAGCACAAAATTCGGCATGGAGATGCCGAGCATGGCGACCGCCATGGACGCGTAGTCCGTCCGACTGTTCTGGCGCAGCGCGGCGAGCGTACCGGTGAGGATGCCGGTGAGCAGCGCCAGCGCGTACGCCAGGATGCCGATCGTCGCCGACACCGGCAGCGTGTTCCAGAGAATCTCGTTGACCGTGGTTCCGGGATACTTCAGCGACTCGCCAAAGTCGCCTCGAATAGTGCTCGAGAGCATCCGTTCGTACTGCACATACCACGGCTGATCGAGTCCGTACTTCTCGCGAATGTTTCTTTCGATCGCCGCCGGAAGCTTCTTCTCACCCGAGTAGAAGTTGCCGGGAGCGAGGCGAATGAGTCCCCAGGTGAGCGACACCACCACGAGCAGCATCGGCACGCTGACCACGAGGCGCCGGATGATGAAGCGGCTCATGTCAGTTCGCTTCCCACTTGGCCGGGTCGTGTTCGATGTAGACGTACTTCCACGCGTGCATCGTGACGGGGTTCGCGTAGAGGCCTTTCACGAACGGCTTCTTCAGAAAATTCGTGGCACTGTTGAACAGCGGCAGCATGGGCTGTCCGCTGAGGAGACGCGCCTCGGCGTCGGCCAGCATGCGATTACGACGGGCGGGGTCACGTTCTCGATTGGCGTCCGCGAGCAGGCGGCTGAACTCCGGATCTGACCAGCCGCTTCCGTTCTCGCCCGACTCGGTCGCGTACATGCTGAGGAACGTGAACGGGTCCATGTAATCGCCAATCCAGGCGCTGCGCGCGAGCCCACGGTATTCCAGCCCCGCGCGCATCTGGAGAAAGGTGCGGAATTCCATATTGCGCAGGGGAATGGTGACACCGAGATTCTGTTTCCACTGCGCCTGCAGAAACTCGGCGGTCGAGCGGTTGCTCTCCGACGTGTTGTAGGTCAACTCGACCTCGCCCACTGGGAAGCGCCCCGGATCGAATTGGCCCGACGCGTCCTTGAAGCCGGCGTCGGCAAGGAGCAACTTCGCCTTCGCTGGATCGAACGAGTCGCCGTGTGCGGAGGGATAGTCCGGAAAGATGCCGGCGGGGACCACCGACGTGGAGGGCTTGGCGACACGCCGGAAGCGGGCCAGTGCCTCCTTGTCGATCGACATGTTCAGGGCGTGACGGACCCGCAAGTCATTGGTCGGAGCCTTCTTGGTATTGAAGACGTACGCCTCGTTCGATGCCTCAGGCGCATCCATGTAGTCCTTGAACCGTCGGACCTGCGTGATCCATGACGCCGGAACTGTGTGGTTGAAGGTGGCGTCGACTTCCCCCGCCTTGTACAGGTTCATCATCGTCGTCAGGTCTTCGACCGCGTAGAACGTGATGCGATCGAGCCGCACGCGCGCCGCGTCCCAGTACGTCGGGCTACGCTTCACCACGATGGCGTCGTAGGGACGCCAGCGTTCGATGGTGTAGGCTCCGCTCGTGACGATGTTGGCGGGCAGCGTCCAGCGGTCGCCGTACTTCTCGACGACCCGGCGGGGAGATGGCCGGAAGAAATTGTGGCCGACCAACTTCGGCACGAACGGTACCGGCTGCCGCAGGGTGAACCGAAGTGTCTTGGGGTCGAGCGCTTCGATCCCGATGTCTTCAGCTTGAACTGGGACGTACTCCTTATCGCGCCCAACGGCCATTTCGGCAGATGCCAGGGTCTTGTCGCGGTCATCCTTGCCACCCGGAAGCACGAGTCGTGCGCCTGGCTCCGCGGGATCCATGACGAAGGCCCCCGTCGTCCGATCGCGCGCGAAGACGCCACCCTCGTTGAAAGCCTGTCCGTAGAGGATGTCGTAACCCATGTACGCGGTGCGCGCAGCGAGTGCGGGCGTCAGGCCGCGACGAATCGAATAGACGAAGTCCTCTGCCGTGATCGGCTCGCCATCGGACCAGCGGGCATCGCGCAGGTGGAATGTGAACGACGAGTTGTCGGCGTTGGCTTCCCACGACTGGGCGAGTGCCGGTATCGGCTGGGCGGTCTTCGGGTCGTATTCGGTCAGGCCGTCGAAGAGGGCCATGAGGATTCGAGCATCGACCTGACTGCTGGACACCGATGGGTCGAGCGACTCGGGTTCTGAACCGGAGATGTAGCGCAGTTGCTGTCCATCTGGCGGCACCGTCTTCCCGAAGTAGACCCCGGACCCCGCTGCAGGCGAGCAGGCGGACGCGCACAGCAGCAGAAGCCCACCGAGCGCAGCGCCAACGGAAGTGACCACACGCATGCTCGAGTCAGGCCAGACCGAAGGAGGATGCGATTCAGCCCTGGTAGCCGTGCGGCCCAATCTGGAGGCGATGGTTGTCGAACGCCTGCAGGTAGAGCTGATCTCCGCCGCTGGTGCGATTCGCTGGATTGCGGTCGACCGTTGCGGTGACGCCCATCTCCTTGCACTTCGCCGCCAGTCGATCCGCGTCGAAATTGTCCACGCCAACGCAGATGTGATTGACCGTGCCTGGATTGGCGAGCTTGTAGAGACCGAGGAAGCCATCGCCCAGCCCCAGGTTGATGCCGCCGTTGCCCGGCCGACTTACCACCTTTGCGTTCAGCAGCGTACCGTAGAACGCCGCGGCCTTCTCGACGTCAGTCACGGCGAGCGACGCGTGATTGAGCGAGCGGCCCTGCGCTAAGGTCGACACAGCGGGTGTCGCGGGTGTCTGTGCTGAAGCGCCGGTCGCGCTGGCCACCAACGCCGCGAGCGACGACACGAGCTGACGCCGCGACAGCTTGCGCGACTCGAATTGTTCGACCAGACTTTCGATAGCATCGCTCATCGCTCATCCCTCATCGCGTGCCCAGCAGGAGTTCGGTTCATGGTCCACGACCACATCAAATATCGGTCAGCTTACTTCAACCTGAGCCCCGGAATCAGGCTGGCGCTGGAATACCTCGGTCACGCCGACGTGGGTGCACTTCATGAGGGTCGTCACGATGTGGACCGAGACCGCGTGTTCGCACTCGTGTCCGACTACGACACGCGGCATGCCAGTGAAACGTTCTGGGAGGCGCATCAGCGCCACGTCGACGTGCAGTATGTGCACGCGGG
>JBEBGB010000377.1:0-5193 GCA_040081675.1 Vicinamibacterales bacterium | reverse complement strand
GTCAGGGCACCGAGCGTCGCATTGCCCCCAGGGGCCACGTTGTAGGTCAGGCTGTTGTTGTTGAGGAAGTTGGCGGACACACCAACGAAGTGGACCGCCGCGCGCCCGCCAAGCGCCGACTTTCGGGTGATGTCGCTCAACAGGTTGAACGAGGGTGTCGCACCGTAGGCCGCTGTCGCCCCGGTTGGCTGCTTGATATCCTTCAGGTCCCACACCAGCTGCGTACGCCAGGTCGTGACGTCGTCGAGCAGATGCTCCCAACGGCCGCCGACGACGGTGCGACGGTCGTGTCGCTGCGCGCCGGACTGCTCGGCGCTCAGGTTGACCCGGGTGCCCGTGAAGCCGTTGGCGAGCACGCTCACGCTGGCGCACCCGGCGGCCGACAGGTCGGCGCACCCCTTCTGATAGGGATTCACGTTGAACTGGTTCAACGACAGGCGAATCGACAGATTCGGATACATATCGTTGTTGATGAACTTGAAAACGAACCGGTTCTTCTTCGAAGGCCGGTACGTCGCGAGCACGTTGGCGGTCCATGTCTCGAACGACGTGTGTGCGGTGAAGCCGTCGCCGAACACACCGCTGCCGAACGCCGTCACCTCATATGTGTCCGTCTTGTGCCCGTACGTCAGATACGTGTTGCGGTAGCCGAAGCTGCCCAGGTCCTGCCCGACTTCGATCCCGTTCACATCCTCGGGCTTCCTGATGTGGAAGTTCAGAGCGCCTTCGATCGCGTAGTTCCCATACAAGGACGATGACGGCCCCCGTGTCACATCGATCCCGCCGTACGCATGCGGATCCATCAGATCGGTTCGCGCCAGTCCGTCGGGTTGCGTGACGTTGAAGCCGTCCTCGAAGACCTGGATATTGCGCAGGCCAAAGGTCGAACGCGAGTTCGAGCCGCGAATGGAGATCAGGACGTCGCGGGGGCCATTGGCTTGCTGAATCGTTACACCGGGACTGAAGGTGATGATCTCGGCGATCGAGAAGCCCGCGGTGTCCTTGATCACACTACGGTCGATCGAGGTGAGAATCTGCCCGGTCGGCCGCTCGTCCACCTTCGGGGCTCCGACGCTGACGCTTTCACGCATGACGCCGACAGACAGCGCGATGCGGATTGGATCAGTCGACGGCCCGAGATCGACAGGGACGTTGGAGGACTCGAAGAGATCTTTCTGCGCCTCAACCACATATCCACCGGGAGCCAGGTTGGGCACCGTGAACGACCCGTTCTCGTCAGACACCGCCCGCGCCCGGACCATGCCGGCCGCATCCTTGACTGCCAGTGCGGCGCCGGCAATGGCACCCCCTGACTCGTCGACCACCGACCCGCGCAACACCGCCGTGGCCTGTTGCGCCGCAGCCGACATCCCCGTTCCCATCAATACGGCCGCTATCAGTGCAACCGTCAACACGCACTGTCTATTCATCGTTCGCTCTACTTCCTCTCGCGGGTGAAGTAACTCCACGACGCGGACGGTGATCTGGCGGCGCGCTCTTTCGATCACCGGCGGCGGCGCGTACAGCGCTCATGGACGCTCGCTCCGGAGCGGTGAACCAGATAAGTCTTGACATCGAAATCCTAAGGGGGCGTGGCCAAGGCTCCTGCCGGAATGCAGCGGGAGGAGACCGCGCGCAGCCAGCGGTCAGGTCGATGCAGCCGGCGGTCAGCAACAGCAGGGATGGCGCCGGCCCTGTCGCATCCAAGACCCGTGCACCTGAGACAGGACATCCCGCGCGGCCCGCGGCGCAGCCGGTCTGCGACGGTCAATACGCGTTCGGCTCAGCGCCCGCTCGGCGACTGCGTCCGTCGTGAGACGCCATCGAACTTCGAGAAACGACTGATGTGCAGGTGCCCGGGTACGGCGGCACTGCGCCGCACGACATACAGGCTGCCGGTCGCAATCCAGACCTGCGTTCGGCTGCCGTCACGCGTATCCACGTACGAGATGACGAAGCACTCGTCGCCGTCGACGATCTCTCGTCCGAGCAGCGTGACCTCGGTCGCCGACTCGAGCCAGCGATAGTTCAGCGGCGCTGTCCGCTCGGCTCGCTCGGTGCTGGCGACACCATTCATGACCATCTCGGTTTCCTCGGTCACTGAGTGCAGCCGATTCATGCGATCCAAGGCGGCCGCAAGCAACTCACCGGCACCACGAAGAGGCACGCTCAGCGAGAACGATGCCGTCGCCATGTCGGCGCCCCTCGTCACCTCCACGTTCAGCCCCCATCGTCCCTCTGGCGCAAGCGCGACGGTCGCGTCACGATGGTCGGCGCGCGTGGCAGGCACCACGACCCACGGCTGAATGTGGCTGTCCTCTGGCGGGAGGATACGGAGCTTCACCTCCGCGTCGGTGACCGGCGCGCCGCGATCATCCTGCAGGCGCACGTCGATATGGTTGGAACCCACGCGCCCGGGACCAACAGTAAGCGTCACCAGAACGCGCCCGGCCGGCGCGGCCAATGTCACCGTCGGCTCGTTCGCCGCGTTCATCGCGCTTGGCTGGAGTGGTGGTGAGGCGGCAGACACGGACTGCGCGGGCGGGAGAGACGTGAGCAGACCAACCGCCCCGAGCACGAGCACACCGAGCACGGTTTCAAGCTGCACGGATCGGGTGAGCCAGCGATGAGAGTGGTCGCGTGGTGGCTGACTCGCGCGCAATCGCGGAGTGGCGACGAGCAGGTTGAACGCTGCAGGCGCCATCATCGCCGCGACGAGCAGCAGCTTGATGAGAAGAACCTGACCGTACGGCGTCGAGGTCAGCGCGCCCGGATCGCTCACATGCGCCCACGCGTGATACAGGCCAGTGAGAACGAGCACTTCAACCGAAACCAGGGCCACGACCGAAAAACGCGAGACGAGTGGAGCCACGACGGCCTGGCGAAGGTTGACGTCGAGTGTGCGCGCGCCAGGGAAGACGATCGCGGTCAGACTGCACAGCCCGCCGATCCACACGGCCGTGGCTGCGATATGAGCGCAGTCCACGCCAATCGAGAGCCACATTGGCGCCGTGGCGGCCGAGTGGCTGTTCAGCGCCGTCAGTGCGATGAGTGCCGCGCTCACGACGAGCATGGCGCCGAGCCACCACGTCGCGAACCGTCCACCCGACGGCCGACGGGCGGCCACGCTCGTGAGCATGGCCGCGATCACGACGAACGCCACGCGAACCATCCACAGTGCGCCCCACCGGGTGTGCAGCAGGCCGAGCAGAGCCGCAGGCTGCAGTCCTTCTGCGGTGGATCCGGCGACAGCCGCGGATTGCGCGAGCAGCGACAGCAGTGCGGCAGGCAGCAGCAGGAGGCCACCCCATCGACTGCCGCGCCACAGCGCCGCGTCGAGTCCCTGCGCACTCGAGGTCGCGAGTGAGAGCGCGAGCAACGCGAGTGGTCCAACAAGAAGCGCGAGTGCCAACAGGTGCAACCATCTGGCTGATGCCTGCAGCGAGATGCCCCTGGTCGGCTGCGACTGGCTCGGAGAAGCAGTTCCTGAGGCAGCCTCCGATGGTTGACCGACGCTGAACTGGAATTCGCCGCCAATCGGATGGCTGTCTGCCGAGATGGCGCGCCAGCGGACGACGTAGGTACCGAGCACCTGCGCGTTCACGGACACGTCGATGGCGCCTTCGTCACCGGGAACGATGCGGCTGTCGCGGCGGTCGGCGCGAACACCGTCTGGGCCGACGACTACGACCGCGTCGGCGGGCGGATCGACGGGCTCGCTGAACCAGAGGCGCACCTGCGTGGGCGCCGACGGCACGACGGCACCCGCCGCAGGTTCAGTTCTGAGCAGTTCAGCGTGAGCGAGAAGGCCGACCGGCCACCAGATGCCGGTCAGACACAACGCCAGCGCGACGCCTGCCCAGAATCGCCACGGCTCTCGACGTGTGGCGACGTGCACGCGCTGTCGCCCCCTGCGCACGTCGGGTCAGGCCTTTCGACCGGGGCGCAGCGCAGCCACCAGTGCGACAACACTGAGCAGTAGCGACGCGCCGCCCAGCCAGGTGCCAGTGTTCGTTCCGCCCGCCGGCGGTGCCGGGGAGGGAACAGCGCCAGCAAGTGGCGCCGCGGGAGCCGCAAAGGGATCAGCCGCTGGCGCCGCCGCCGCAACCGCTGCCGTCACGTTGAGCGCCGGCGCGGGTTGCGGCTCGGCGTCATTGACCCAGGCCACTTTGACGCCGCCGA
Source organism: Vicinamibacterales bacterium (assembly GCA_040081675.1). GTDB lineage: Bacteria > Acidobacteriota > Vicinamibacteria > Vicinamibacterales > CAVVIG01 > CAVVIG01. The sequence continues at coordinate 1,011 of JBEBGB010000377.1, read as the reverse complement.
CGTAGTTCTGGTACGCCTTGATTCGAATCGGTCCTGTGGCCTCCGGCATGCGCGCGATAAGCGAGAACTCCTGGTACTCTTCCCGGCCAATCGTCGAGCCTTTGTAGGTGATCGCCGAGATCTTCCCGTTCGCGTCGCGCTCGACCTCCGTCGTCCAGCCGGCCTGCGGTTTCAGCCGCAGCACCTGGAGTTCAGGTGGGAACTCGAGGCGCACGGACTCGGTCGGGACGTCCTTTTCGTTGGGCACACGGATCGTGAGCTGCGGCGAGCTCTTGGCGGCGGCTTCGCGCGGCTGCACGGTGACGTGCGCCTGCGAGGTCCGCACCAGGCCCATTACGACCAGTGTGATCAGCAGTCCGACGCGTGTCGCAACTCGCGGTGATGGCAATACCCCGTTCATGAACCCTCCTTGTGGGAGCCACAATACTTGGAAAGGCGGACTGCCATGCTCAACGAGATGGGGCAACTCGATTGGCGCCGCAGCGAATGGCGGGATCCATGCAGCCAACGGGGCGCTGACGGTCTTCTGAAGAACCGTTGCGCGAGGAAGAGCAGCACGAACGTGGATCGGCTACGGATGGGCGGTCTCGGTGAGCCAGGCCGTCAGCACCACGATGGCCAGGACCAGTGACGCTTCAAGCGTCGGCATCTTTCCGCTCGCTCGAGCCTCTCCTCGATGCAACGCACGCCAGTTGAGACCGCCAATGACGAGCGACGCGCCAACCACCGCGAGCTTCAGCAGCAGCCGACGCCCGTAGTCGGTGGTCCACAGATTCGACAGCGACCCTATGTAGGTCAAGGTCATCACAACGCCTGAGAGTGCGACCAATGCGACACTCGACGCGGCGACTGGCGCGAACGCCCGCAGCAAGTGACTGCGTACGGCGCTTGGCATTCCGAACACGACGACGGCCAAAGCGCCAAGCCATGCTCCGCCACCGAGCAGGTGCACGGCGTGCAGGAGCACGCGGAGCCAATGCTCTGCGGCGTGGCCGGTCTGCGGCACCGCCA
>JBEBGB010001229.1:0-1250 GCA_040081675.1 Vicinamibacterales bacterium | reverse complement strand
ACGTTAGGCGGATCAACGTTATGACCGAATCCGGACCACCACCATGGGGCACCGACGCCCTGTCGAGGTACTTCAGCGACGCTCAGCACAACGAGCGAGTCGGTGCGCTGAATTATCCCGAGGTGTACGACATCGTTCGGCGCGTCCATGAGGCTTTCGAACTTGGCGAGCAACTGGCCGAAAAGGGAGCGAGCAAACACTCCATTCTCCCAAGGATTCTCCTGGTTCGTGCGCATTCCGCCTTCCTCGCTGCGGCGCGGCTTGCGTTATCCGGCCAGGCAACTGAGAGTCAAATCGTTCTTCGAGCTGGCGTCGAACAAGCCTGGTACGCGGTGCACATCGCCACCGATCCCGAACCATTCAGTCGAGCCGAGATCTGGTTGAAGAGGCACCACAGCGAAGACGACACGGCGAGATCGAAGCAGGAGTTCTCGGTCAGCAACGTGAGGTCAAGCCACGAGGCCGTCGACGCCGAAGGAGCGAAGACGATGCAGTGGCTCTACTCAACGCTGATCGACTTCGGCGCGCATCCAAACCAACGTGGCGTGCTTGGTGCAATAAAACGTGAAGAGGACGACGAAAAGATCGACTACAAAGTCGGAATCCTACAGCCGGATGAACTACGGATGATGGCAGCGCTTCGGCTAGCTGTCGGAGTAGGTGTCGGGGCGCTTCGAATATTCCAGTCTCTGTTTCCAGAACGGTTTGAGATTATGGGCCTCTCTCAAGAGATCCAGCGAATTGGGGCACTCTCCGACTACACTTTCGCTAAATACAGAGTCGCAGAGCCCGCCTAACCCTGAAATGGAGCCGACGCCCTTGACTGGCTCTCGCCTGTCGGCGGGCGCGGCTCATTTCACACGTTGGGTCACCATAAAGCCAAAATCGACCAAGGGCATTGGCGTACGCGGTGCTGTCATCGCGGCGGTGGGCAAGCGGTCATGGCGCGCCCTACGCCGCACGATGGGTGACCGCCCGACACCGCGCTGGTCTTCTGAGTCACGCCGCGGCGCCGCCGACGTGGCGAACCATGGGTCGACGACGCCGTGTCCACGATCCGGAACTCGGATCACGACACGATCAGAACCCAACAAGTCGCTCCACCCGACTCGCGCCCAGTGGTATCGTTCGCGCTCACGGGTGAGCTCGTTCGTTAGCGGGACTGATCAAGAGACGATCAATTTCGATCCAAGTCCTTAGATCGCGGATGATTCAAAACGGTGAGCGAAACACTCGAAACGGTAAAGGCT
>JBEBGB010001228.1:0-1250 GCA_040081675.1 Vicinamibacterales bacterium | reverse complement strand
AAGATGCGGCTCTCGGAGTTATTGCGAGACGCCGCGGCCGGGCCGACCGTCATTCACAGTCGAGGCCGCGACGTGGCCGTCGTCCTCGCTGTCGAGGACTACGACCGCCTGACCGCTGAGCGCGGCGTGGTCCGCGGTGGAGGGGCGCAGTTCCTCGACCGGGTCGAGGCGCGAAAGGCGCATCACAGCAAAGCGGGCGAAGACTTCGAGCCCCAGCGTCTCGACCTCACACTCGAGAGCCCCTTTGCGCGCAAACGGCAGACGAAGCGGTGACGCACTACCTGCTCGATACGAACGTGATCTCTGAGACCGCCCGCCCAAAGCCGAATGAGCGCGTCCTCGAGTGGCTCCGGTCCCTCCCGACGTTGTCGCTACCGGCCATCGCCGTGTACGAGTTGGCGGCGGGAATCCGCCGTCTCCCTCCTGGAAGGCGACGCAGCTTTCTGGATGGGTGGTTCGCGGATCTCCTGGAATCGGGATGCGATGTGCTTCCCCTGGACCGAGACGGAGCGCTTGCGAGCGCGGACATCGAGATGGCCGCACGAGAGAAGCGGCGGACTGTCGAACACCGTGACCTGTTGATCCTGGGCATCGCCAGGTCGCGTTCGTTCGGTATCGCCACAAGGAACGTGTCGCACTTCCGGGGGCTCAACGTGCCGATCTACAACCCGTTCGACGACGTCTACGATCTCTGACGGCGTGTGCGACCTGCGGTCGTCTCTGCACGCGCCGAGGTCATGAAGGTGTGTCTGGTCGGGTAGACTGCCGTATGGCCGATCCCCGTCTGCAGCGCGTTCTCAGGCTGACGTCGTTCGATGACGACCGGCGAGATCGGCCCCGGCTGCGTTATTGGCTGTCGCGCCCGCCGGAAGAGCGCATCGCGGCGGTGGCGTTTCTCCGGAGGCAGGTCGATGGAGGTCGCGCCAGACTTCGACGAGTTCATCGTGTGCTTGACTGCCCATGGGGTTGAGTTCGTCATCGTCGGCGCGTATGCGCTCGCGCTTCACGGGGCCCGCGCTGTACCGGTGACCTCGACATCCAGGTAGCCGCGGTCACTCTGGACCGCGGCGTCGGTCCCAGAGAGACCCTTCCCAACCGCGAATGACTCCGTTCATGCCGCACAGCGGGCAGTGCCACCAGATCTCCGGGGAACCGCGCTGACGTTCCGCGAGGATCTCGCCGTGGCACCGTGTCCGGCCAGGACGGCGCCAGCACCACACATTCGTGGACGGGTCATCCTGCGACGTGTT
>JBEBGB010001227.1:0-1251 GCA_040081675.1 Vicinamibacterales bacterium | reverse complement strand
GCTCGAGGAAGGCTGCAGCTCGAGTTTCGTAGGACGGTCGGACTCGCCGCCTGCTCGGCGGGGAAGTGGTGGCCAAGTTGGTGACCCGGGCGGGGATCGAACCCGCGACCCTCTGATTAAAAGTCAGATGCTCTACCACTGAGCTACCAGGTCGGTCGAGGTGGGCCTCGCAGCGACCGCCGCACTAGGGCCGGCGGCACTGCCGTCTGCGAATCAGGTCAGTTTACTACGGCGATGGCGTGCCCGAACCGCGCGTGGAGTGTGGACGCGCCCGCACTTACACCAAATTGTCACGCCCCTCTGGCGGGGAAGCCGCTAGAGTGTCTCGATGCTGTGTCGCGCCTGCCGAACGCCGACGCTGCCGGGAGGACGACCGTGCTCCGATTGACATCGCGATTTCGACGCACCGCGGGGACTGGACTCGCGCTGACCGCGTTGCTGGCGGCGTCAGCATGCGGAGGCAGCAGCACCACGGGCTCGACGTCAACCACTGGGCCAAGCGTCACACCAACGACCGAAGTGTTCACGGGAACCGTTCCGGTTGGCGGATCAGACATCCACTCGTTCACGATCACCTTGTCGAACGGTCAGGTGAACGTCATTCTCACTGCGGCAGGACCACCCCCGACAATCTTCATGGGGCTGGGCATCGGCACGCCAAGTGGCGCAACCTGCACGCTGGTGACCAGTCCGCTGGCGACGCCTGCGAGCAGCGTCGCGCAACTGTCGGGCACCGCCCAGGCCGGCACCTACTGCGTTGCCGTGTACGACGCTGGCAATCAGACGGCCGACGTCACCTACTCGGTCACCGTCACGCACTACTAGCGCGCGTGTCGGAATCGATATGAGCGCGCGGCCGGCTGGAAGCAGCGGCCGCTACAGGATCTTCATGCCCAGCGCCGAGAGCGCGAGCTCCACTCCGAGCTGGGCGGTGGCGTTGCGAATATCGAGTGTCGGATTCACCTCGACCAGGTCGAGCGAGGTCAGTCGGCCCGAGTCGGCCACCACCTCCATCACCATGTGCGCTTCGCGGTAGTCGAGGCCACCCCGCACCGGGGTCCCGACGCCTGGCGCGACACTCGGATCGCAGGCGTCCATGTCGAACGAGACATGCACGCCCGCCGTGCCGGCTGTGGCAAACCCGACCGCCTGCTCGACAACCGACGCAATGCCGTGACGATCGATGTCCTTCATGGTGAACACGTGGACACCGGACGCGCGCACGAGGCCCTTCTCGCGCTCGTCGAGATT
>JBEBGB010000376.1:0-5202 GCA_040081675.1 Vicinamibacterales bacterium | reverse complement strand
CGAGGACGGAAACTGGTGGGCGCTGAAAGCCCATGTCGATTGGGAGTTTGGATGAATGAATCAGGTGATCCGAGCGTTCGCCACCAGCACCCGCCGGTTCCGGGTTGGCGATTGTGTGACCGAAAGCGACATTTCCGGGCCGATGTCGTTGGACGATTGGGTTCGGGCCGGCTTTGTCGTGGCTGCGGGTCCCGCTGTCGTGACGCCAACCCCTGACATCGGAGACGAATAATGGCGAGCGCCAATCGGACGCAAATTCTGTCGGTCAAGGAAACCACCCTTGGCACGACGCCCAGCGCACCCAGGATGCGCACGCGGACCGCGACCGGCGAAAGCCTTGCGCTCGGCCCCATGTTTGTCGAAACCGAGGAAATGCGCTCGGACGCCATGGTCAACGACCCGATCCGAGTCGGCCAGCAAAACGGCGGTGGACTGAATTACGAGTTCAACTATCCGTACCCCAACAGCCCGGGATCGACCGATATCGAATCGGCGCTGCACAACGCTTGGACGGACACCAATTCGCGCGACAACGACGGGACCGCCGATAGTGTCATCACCGACGTGGCCACGACCAACACGGTCCTGACTGTCACGACCGGCACGGCGTTCGCTGTCGGCCAGTTGGTGCGCTGGACCGGGTTCGGCGTGGCGACCAATCTTGGCGTATTCGCTGTCACCACCGGGTCCGCGACCGTCCCGCGCTTTGTCGGGTCCGGCATCACGAACGAAACCGCTCCGCCGGCCGCTGCGCGCGTCAAGGTCGTGGGGTTTATCGGCGCGTCGGGCGATATCACCGCAACCGCGACTGGCCTGGGCAGCACCACGCTGGACTTCACCACGCTCGGTCTGACGGTCGGGCAATGGGTTAAGATCGGCGGGACCGGATCAGGCAACAGGTACGCGACCGAGGCGCTCAACTCATTCGCCCGGATCACGGCGATTGCGGTTGGCGCGCTGACCATGGACAACCTGCCCACGGGCTGGACCACCGACAGCGGCACCGGAAAGACGATCAAAGTCTGGGTATCCGACTACAACAAAAACGGCACCACCCAGATCGGCCAGACGATCGAACGCGGCTTCCTCGGCCAGACTGTCCCGACCTACGTGATCCACACCGGCATGCTGGTCTCGTCCTACCAGATGAGCATCGCCGCGCGCGATAAGGTCAAGCTGACGCTCAACTATTCCGGCATGTCCGGATCGCAAAGCACGACGGCGCTCGACGCGTCGCCTGATGCCTCGTTGGCTTTTGCGACATATCCGGTGTTCGCGGGGTCGGCGCATGTCGGGCGGATCGGCGAAGGCGGTTCCACGATCTCGTCGCCGAACTGGGTGCAGTCGCTTACGTTTACCCTGAGCACCCTGATTACGCCGATCCTTTCCGCAGACAGCCAGGCGGCGGTCGGCCAGACCAGCCACGCGCGCGCGGTTGCCGGCGAAATGTCGGCATACTTCGGCGATAATTCGCTGATCACGAAATTCTATGCGGGCACGCCGACCGCCTTTGTCGCGGTTCTGACCCGCGTTCCTCAGGCGTTTGTTGTGGACCTGCCGCGCGTCACGTACACGGGCGGCGGCGGGATCAATGCCTCCGCTCGCAACCAGGACGTGATGCAGACGTTCCAGTGGATGGCATCGAAGGACGAAACGGTCACGAACGCCATGATCACGTTCTCCCGGTTCGAGTACTACGAGGCATAAGGACGCCTGCGCAGGCCGGCGGGCGGTGTCGTCGGGGCACCGTCCGTCACTATCCCGACACCCCGACACAACCCGACAGGTGACGAATGGCGAAACTATCAGGAATTCTCAGGAAACAAACGCAATCCGGCGAGTGGGTTATGGTTGGCGACCCGCCGAACACATATGAGGTCCTGGTCCGTGGCTGGACCGACGACTACCGCGACTTTGTGAACAGGCTGCAACTCCAGGCCGCGCGGGTGGCGAACCGAACGCGCGCGGCGACAGACAAGCCATACACCCCGGAAACCCTGCCTCCGTCCATTTCGGATATCTGTTTCGGCCAGGCGTTGGCCGCGCATATCCTGCTCGACGTGCGTGGGATCGACGGCGACGACGGCCCCGTTACGGGCGATCAGTACCGCGAATACCTGGCTCTGCCGGAAGGCCACAATATGCGCATCCATGTGGGTGACGCGGCGAACCGGGTCTCGGAAGGCATCGCAGCCGACACAGAGGCCGCAGCGGGAAACTCGTCGCCCGCCTCCGATGGCACCTGAACAATCGGGACAGCGGGCATGAGTTTCTCACCGACCTGGCGGCGACTGATCCTCAGGCGGCTGAATTGCTGGCGGGCAGGATCGAAGACCCGCCGGAGATAGAGACCGCCTGGGATTGGATATGGCGGGCGTGGTGGACGCTGGGCAAGGGCGACCGGCCCATGATTACCGAGGGGATTGGTGCTCCGATGGGGGGCACGCTGATCCGCTCGGCACCGGGGTTTATCCCGTGGAGCGTGATGCAACGGTGGATCGAGGTCCACGACCTTGACGATGTTGACGGCGCGCTGTTGCAACACTGCGTCGCGCTTATGGACCAGGAGCTAATCGCGTGGTGGCGGGAGGCCAACAAGGTGGAATCCAATGGCTGACACGGCATTCTCCCGCACCCTGCGCGTGTTCAAGGACACCAACCTGTCGCCCGCCGGGCTGTCGCGGCACCTGGCTGCGATCATGCGCCAGGAGCGCGACTCCCTAATCGCAAAGGGGCAGGCGTCGCCGGTCTACCAGACATTTGTCGACGGTCGGCTTGGCGCGCTTGAAGAAACCGTCCGACCGGATGGCGTGATCCACTACCAATTCTCCGACGTGGCCGAAGTCATTTTGTGGGAATTCGGCTTCGTGCGCGCGCGTTCGCCACACAACCGAGGCGCCTACCGGGACGCGTGGGCGCTGGCCGTGGATGGGCGCGCATGGACGGGGCGGCTGGAAGATATCCCGCCGCTCTCGACCATCATGATCGTGAATCCCATGCCGTACGCGCGCAAGATTGACATCGGCGCCATGCCCGGGATGAAGGAACCCCCGCGGATTATTGAAGCCGCTCGGCAGGCCGGGCAGAGGCAGTTCCCCCACTACACGTTCAAGCGCGAGATGGTTCGGCTGCCATCCTCGTTTGCCAGCGAGTCAACCGGGCCGGTTCCCTATATCCTGGCTGGTCGGTCGCGGTCATTTGCCGTGCGGTATGCGTCGAGCATTCGGGCCAGCGGAGGACGGTCCGTGAAAACCAGTCGAAAGGATTCCGCCAAAGGCGAGGAACTGACGTATCCAGCACTCAAATTCTCGCGGCGGACGAACGCATGACACAAATCGCCGACCTGATTGGTCGTTTCCAGGACAACGTCTCGGCCGGTGCGAACGCTGCGGCGGCTTCGGTTGAGCGTCTGGCCAAGGCCACGGAGCGCGCAACCGAGGCGCTTGAACGCGACGATCAGGTGATCAAGCGAGCGGGGGCGAGTTATGACTCCGTCGTGCGGCGGATCGACGGCGCGGCGGCGGCCAAGGCACGCGAGGAAGCGGCCACCAGGAAATTTGAAGCGGCGCAGGAAGCGGTCAATCGCCAACTGGAACGCCAGACGATCACGGCCAAGCAAGCGGCGGATCAGATCGCGCGGCTTGCGGCGGTGCGGGACCAGGATATCGCCAAGGCCAACGCGGCCGGGGCTGCGATCGAAGGCCGGTTCACGGCGTCCTCTGCTGCGATCGTCCGAACGTCCGGGGCATCGCAAATGGCTTTGCGGAACCTCGGCATCCAGTCGATCGACGTTTTTCAGCAGCTAGCGTCCGGCGCGCCCATCATGATGACCATGGTCCAGCAGGGCGGCCAAGTCGCGCAGATGGCCGCGGTGACTGGCACGAGCTTGACCAGCCTTGCCCGGTCCGCTGCGTCGGTGCTGGCTGGGTATCTGCCGCTGATTGGCGTCCTGGCCGGCGCTGCCGGTGTCGCTGCTGGACTGTTCCTGGTCACCAATCGCTCGGTAGAACTGGACGCGCAGCAGCGTGCGCTATCGGTTTCGATCGCTGGCGTCGGTCGCGCTGCGGAATTGTCGGCGGACGGGCTGGGGAAATACGTCACGCAACTGAAGCAACAGGGCGTCGCAGCCGAGGAAGCGGTCAAGGCGGTATCGTCCCTGGCGCGAAATTCGTCGCTGTCATCTGGCGCGATCGGGCGGATCGTCGGTCTCGGCCCGGATGCGGCGGCGGCGCTTGGCGTTGGCGTGCCCGAGGCAATGAAGCAACTCGCCGACGCGGCGAAGGGCAGCGTCGAGGCGATCAACAAATTAGATGAGGCATTCAACCTGTTGACCCCGGCGCAAGGCGCGTCCGTGCGGGCCATGATCGAGCACGGCGACAAGGCCGGCGCGCTGGAAACCGTGTTCGGCAAGTTGGAGGAACGCGTCCGAGGATTGGACCGCGACGCGCTCTCGCCAATGCAGCGCGCGACGCGCGACCTGGGCAACTCCTGGGACGGATTTATTGACGCGATTGCTCGGAGCGAGACGGTGATTGCCGCCGTTGAGCGTCTTGGCGCGGCTGTGCGTGGTCTGGCCAGTTTCATAACGCCATATTCGCAGACGCCAGCGCAGCAATTGGCGACGATTGACGAGCGACTGGCGGCTGTGTCCGGGGAAATTCCAGGCACCAACGCATCGGCAGCACGGCTCCGCCGCGAACAGGCTGAGGCGCGGGCGGCTCTCCTGGCGCAACGATCGGCGCTTGCACAGCAGATTGCGGACGCGGCGGAAGCGGGCGGCGGCATCCCGCCGGCGTACAGCAATCCGAGTCTGGTGTCGCCAACGGCCGGCCGGGAACTAGCAGCGTCGGCGGCGTCGCGCGTGAGCGGTTCCGACGCGGGCCGGCTGACAGCGTTGCGGACCGAAACCGAGAAATTCCGCGAGGCGTTGGCGGCTCTCGACCCTGCCGTGTCGGGCAACCGGGCGCTGATCGACACCTATACCCAGGCGATCAAGGCCAACGAAAAATCCATCGAGGACATGAACAAGAAAAACGAGGAACACCGCACAGGGCTGCAAAAGACGGCGGACACGTACGAAGTCCAGATCAAGGCACAGAAGGAATTGACGGCGGCATACGGAGAAAGTCGGGACGCGGTGCAGCGCGTGTTAGCGGTCCAGGAGGCCGAGCAAAAGGTCATCTCGGAAGGGCTGGTCAAGGG
>JBEBGB010001226.1:0-1253 GCA_040081675.1 Vicinamibacterales bacterium | reverse complement strand
GCGTTAGACCGTCACTCGGAACAAGCCACACACTTCGCGCAGATCAGGCCAGAGCGGCAGACCAAGCGGACAAACAGAGCAAGCCAATGAACACCGAACAGACATTCTCAGTCAGAGCCAGCTTCGCGCTTCTCCTATGTCTGGTTGGCGTAGCACCTTGCTTCGCTCAACAAGAGCGTGGCCAAGCGCTACCTCGCGTCTGGGTGCTCGCCACGGGTGGCACAATCGCCGGCACGGGCGCGTCGTCGACCGATTTGTCGAATTACCGGAGCGGAACGGTGCTAGGTGAGGACCTTGTACGGGCGGTTCCAGAAATCAGAAAGTTTGCCGACGTGAAAGTCGAGCAGGTCGTGAATATCGCCAGTTACGACATGACGCTCGACAACTGGATGACACTCGCCAAACGTATCAACCAGATTTTCACCGATGACCCGACCGTTGCCGGCATCGTGGTGACGCACGGGACCAGCACGCTCGAAGAGACAGCCTATTTTCTGAACCTCACCGTCAGACACGACCGGCCCGTGGTCGTCGTCGGATCGATGCGTCCGGCCACGGCCATTAGCGCGGACGGCCCTCTCAACCTGCTGAACGCGATCCGGACGGCCGCGTCGCCGGAAGCTCGCGGGAAGGGCGTGTTGGTCGTGATGAACGATGAAATCAACGCTGCACGTGAGGTCACGAAGACGAATACCCTACGTGTCGAGACATTTCGTGCGCCAGACCTTGGCTTCCTCGGTTACGTCGACGAAGACAAGGTGATGTTCTACCGCGCCTCAACTAGAAAGCACACCGTGAACACCGAGTTCGATGTCAGTCAGATCGGGCAACTCCCCAAGGTCGAGATCGTGTACGCATCGCAGGCCTCGAGTACCACGGTCATTACAGCGCTCATAGACGGCGGCGTTCGTGGCATCGTGTTCGCTGGTACTGGGCCCGGTAGCCTTTCAAGCGATTACCAGTCGGCCCTCAAATCGGTCCCGCCCCCATCAAGGCCGGTACTGGTGCGTTCGAGTCGTGTTGGCAGTGGTCGTGTCATCGGCCGTGACGAGTATGACCGGATAGGAATGGTCTCTGGCGACAACCTCAACCCGCAGAAGGCGCGAGTTCTGCTCATGCTCGCGTTAACAAAGACGACCGACGTTCACGAGATTCAGAGAATGTTCAGCGAATACTGACGGCGGTCTAACACGCGTTGCACCAGACGGCCGCGAGAAATCAGATCGGCCGCTGGTGAACGCTGACGTTAGGCA
>JBEBGB010000042.1:0-18579 GCA_040081675.1 Vicinamibacterales bacterium | reverse complement strand
GCTAGGGCCCCCGCGTGTCCAGATTTGCGTCCGAGGCGCGCGTCCGTCGCGCCGAGGTAGTGGGTCAGTTCGAGAGACGGCTGGTCAGCCAGAACCCCGCGATGGCGAGCGCGATGATCCAGATACAGACAATGCCGATGAGCCCTGCGCGACTGGTTGGCCTACCATCCCGCCTCGCGGCCTCGGCGCGAAACTCCAGCATCAGCGACGCGGGAATCAAGCGCACCGTTGCCAGAATGCCGAGTGGGACGATGATCAGATCGTCGAGGTAGCCGAGGACGGGAACGAAGTCGGGAATGAGGTCGATGGGGCTCAACGCGTAGGCGGCCACGGCAGCGGCGAGCACCACGGCGTACCAGGGCACCCGCGGGTCTCTGGCCGCCAGCCACAGCGCGATGACGTCGCGCCTGATCACGTGCGCCCACTGCTTCACGCGCTGGAGCACGCGGCGATCTTACGCGAGCCAGGCTTGCCGCCCAGGTCCTATCGCCCGCTCATGGATACAGTCTGTGCAGCATGCGCGGATATGGGATCGTCTCGCGCACGTGTTCGAGCTTGCAGATCCAGGCGACGACGCGCTCGATGCCCATGCCGAAGCCGCCGTGCGGGACGCTGCCGTAGCGTCGCAGATCGAGGTACCACTCGAATGACTCTTGCGGGAGATCGTGCTCCTTGATTCTCTGCAGCATCAGCTCCAGGTCGGCCAGACGTTCGCCGCCGCCGATGATTTCACCGTACCCTTCCGGCGCGAGCACGTCGACACCGAGCGCGAGCTCCGGCCGCAGCGGATCCGGCTTCATGTAGAACGCCTTCACCGCTGACGGATAGCGGTTCACCATGACCGGCCGGTCGTACTGCTCGGACAAGGTCGTTTCGTCAGGTCCACCGAAGTCGCCGCCCCATTCGATCGGCAACCCCTTCGACTGCAGCGTCTTCACGGCATCGTCGTACGTGATGCGCGGGAACGGCTTCCGCACGGTCTCGAGCTTGCTCGTGTCGCGCTCGATGATCGTCAACTCGCGCTTGCGCTGCTCCAGCACCCGCGCCACCACGGATACGACGAGGTCTTCCGCAAGATCCATGACGTCGTCGAGGCCCGCGTAGGCCACTTCGGGTTCGACCATCCAGAACTCGGTGAGGTGACGTCGTGTCTTCGATTTCTCGGCTCGGAAGGTTGGACCGAAGGAATAGACGCGTCCAAGCGCCATCGCCGTGGATTCGAGGTACAGCTGACCGCTCTGCGTCATGTACGCCTTCTGATCATCGAAGTACTCGACGGGGAAGAGCGTCGTCGTACCTTCGCACGCGGCGGGCGTGAAGATCGGCGTGTCGGTCAGGATGAAACCGCGCGAGTTGAAGAAGTCGCGCACCGCGTTGATCACTTCATGTCGAATGCGGAGAATCGCCTGCTGTCGCTCGGCCCGAATCCAGAGGTGACGCCGGTCGAGCAGGTAGTCGACGCCGTGCTCTTTGGGTGTAATTGGATAGTCGTGCGACTCGCCGACGACCTCGAGCGACTTCACATCGATTTCGTAGCCGCTTGGGGCACGCTTGTCCGCCCGAGCCGTCCCGGTCACGATGACCGAGGTTTCCTGCGAGAGATGATCGGCGGCCTTGAACAGCTCGTCGCCCACCGCGGCCTTCGACATCACACCCTGGATGAAGCCGCTTCCGTCGCGCAGGATCAAAAAGTGGATCTTCCCGCTCGAACGACGGTTGTGCAGCCACCCCTTGATGGTGACTTCCTCACCCTCGTGCTTCCCGATATCTTCGATGTAGACATGCATAGGCGTCTCACTCACGCGCGCATCGCACGCGTCGCTCTTCACAACGTGGTCAGCAACTGCTCCATTCGGCGCCGAGCCACGGAGGCTCGTGCGAGCGTCTCTGGCGTCGAGCCTCTCGATGCGAGCTCGAGCACGATCGGGGCTTCGTACCCCACCTTCTGCAGCGTCGTCAACGCGGCCGGCCAGTCGATTGTGCCCTCGAACGGCACCAGATGTTCGTCTTCCCGCCCGCGGTTGTCGTGGGCGTGGACCGCCGCGATGTGCTCCGACACCGTCTCGATCGCATCGACGACGTCACCGCCGAGGTGCGCGTGCCCCATGTCCAGGCAGATCGACGCCGCGCCGGCCTCGAGCACGTCATCGATGAAGTAGACGAGCGACTCGGGCTTCGACAGGGCATTCGGAATCAGTTCCACAGCGACCGTGACGCCCAGCGGTTCCGCGGCAGTTGCGAGGGTCTCGATGCTGCGTCGTGCAGCATCACGGTTGTTGTCGACCGGCGTCTGCTGCTGCGCGCGCGGCACGCCAGGGTGAACCACGAGAACCGAGAACGGCAGACGCCTCGCTATGTGCAGGGCGTGCAGCGCCTCGTCGACCGCGTGTTCGCGACTAGGGCCGTCCGGGCTGGCGAGGTTCAGCAGTGCGCCCGAGCGCCCGCCTGTGGCGCTCTCCGAAATTGGCGCGTGCACGGAATCGAGCACCAGCCGTGCGTCAGCCAGATCCTGCTGCAGGTTCGCGATTGCTGACTCGTTGTGATAGTCGACGTGTGTGCGAAGCGCGAACAACTCGATGGCGTTGAAGCCCGCGGCGCTGATCTCGCGCAGTTGCTCGCGGCCCAGCCTCCGGTCCACGTAGAGGTACGACGACATGGAAAAGCGCGGGCGAGGCACAGACCAGCCCTCATGTTAGCGCAGCTCTTCCACGTGCCTGCCGAGCAGGTCGTGGAGTCGCGCGAAACGATCGTGCTTCGTGAGGTTCTCGCGCACCGCTTGCAGGGTCCGGGGCATGTACTGGATGTAGGTCGTGTTCCCGCGGCCGGATGCCTGGAAGCCAAACGTGCCCAGCGCCTTGATGTTTCGCTGGACGGACATGAGGTCGAAGCGCCGACGGAACTCGACCGCGTCGTCGATGCCAGACAGGGCAAGAAAGTAGGCGACGAGTTCTTCGCGCTCGCGCTCGCTGATGTCGACGTAGGAGTCGCGCAGAAGCGACGCGAGGTCGTAGGTGTCGGGACCAAGGCGCGCGTCCTGGAAGTCGATCATGTACAGCCGCTCGCCGTGCACCATCAGGTTCCGGCTGTGATAGTCGCGGTGACAGACGACGCGCGGCTCGGCGGCGAGGTCGGCCGCAATACGCGCCCATTCGTCAGTGAGCGCCTCCTGCTCGGACGCCGACAGCGTGATGCCCCGATATCCGGCCAGGAAGTGCTTCGCGAAGAAGTTCAGCTCCCACGTCAGCTTCTCGACATCGAACGCGATCGAGTAGGGCACGTCGCCGGAACCTGCGAACTGGCGGCTCTGGGTCTGAAGCTGGTGGATCAGTGCGACGGCCTCTCGATACAGCGCCGCGTGTCCAGTGACGTTCGAGGTGCCGACATGGGCTTGCAGGGTCACGTCGCCGAGATCCTGCAACGCGATGATGCCGAGTGGATCCGAGTACCCGAGAACCGTCGGCGATGGAACGTCCATGCGCCGCAACAGCGCACCCACCGTGGCAAACGGCATCGTCGCGAACGTGATTGGACCGGTGTGCAGGGCCAGCACGACCGACTCCGCGTCGTGCAGCAGCACGCGATAGTACCGACGATCGGAGGCGTCGCCCGTGAGCGGCACCACGCGGGGACGACGAAGCGCGAGTCCGCTCGCCGTCAGGTACGCGTCGATGCGGAGACGGGTGTCCGGAGTGAGCGGGTCGTGGCTCATGCGCCCTCGGCTGAGAATGGAACGGCGATGATGTCTTGACCATCGCCGCGCATCAGGATCATGTTCGAGTATCGCGTTCCAAGAGGGACACGCACAGCGTCGGTCACGATACAGCGATCGACCACGCAACCCTCGCCCAGCACGACATCGTTCCACACGATGGAGTCGATGAGACGCGCACCGTCGCCCATCGATGGCGGACGCGTCGTGGGGTGCGCCTCTTCGAGCCTCGCGAACGCGTGCGAGGTCGACCAGTAGTCGGCAACCGTCCCAATGTCCCAGAAGCAGGCGTTGCAGATATGGGCGCGAACACAGCCAGGTGTCGCGCGAATGAGATGGTCGTAGAGATCTCCGACCGAGTTGACCACTCGTCCCGCCTGGATGCCGGCAAACGCCGAGGCGTTCGCCACTTGGACTCCGATGAAGTGGTACGACGCTGCAGTCGATCCGCGCGGCTCGACTCCGAGCACCGCACCATCGCTCGACAGCGTGAGGCCGCTGTAGCGACCGGGCTCGCGGTTGGGCACGACGGCCATCGTGATTAGCGCCTGGCCGCTCTGATGCTCGGCCACAAGCGGTGCGAGGTCGAGGTCGGTCAGCGTATCGCCGTTGACGACCAGGAATGTCTCCTGTCCAATGATGTCGAGTGCCTGACGAATGCCGCCTGCCGAGCCGAGGACGTTCGGTTGTTCCCACGAGTACCGGGCGCGCACGCGCAGATCGCGTCCATCGCCGACGGCGGCCGCAATCGTCTCGGGGAGGTGATGAACATTCAGGACCACGTCAGTGATGCCGGCGCCGGCCAACCACGCGATGATGCGTCGCGCCATCGGCGTGCCCGCCACTGGAATCGCCGGCTTGGCCCGCACGCGCGTCAGCGGCCGCAGACGAGTGCCGAGACCCGCAGACAGGAGAAGCGCGTGTTGTACGGCTGAAGCTGACATCAGCGAGTCATGCTGGACCGGCGGACAGGTTTCAACGCGGAGCGGCTGATGGATTGATGACCCGGGAGCGCGACAGCACCACGCTAGCCACGAGCGCCGGACCTGGGACCAAGGACGGACCCAGGTCCAAGGACGGACCAGGCACCAGGAACCAGGCACCAAGGACTACTTTGAGTCCCTGGCCCCGGCTCCTGACGCGCAATGAGTCGCGTTGCTACGGCTTCTCTTTCTTGACCGTGAGGAACACCTCTCCGTCGCCACGCCACACCAGAATGCGCGCGATACGCCCGGACGCGATCTTCTGCAGTTCGCGTCCCGCGTCAGCGGCTGACGAGACGCTCTCACCGTTGACCGACAGGATCACGTCGCCCTGACGCAGAATGCCAGCCGACGGCCCGTTGTCGTCCACATCGGTAATGACGGCGCCTGCCTGTCCGGATGGCATTTGCAGTCGTCGCGCCATTTGCGGTGTGAGTGTGCCGAGTGTCAGACCGAAGCTGTCTTGACCCTGTTCTTCGGGCTGCTCCCTTTCGGTGTTACGGCTCTGTCGACCACCGCGCTCTGCGTCGAGGTCGAGCTCTTCGACCGTGGCGCGCAGCGTCTGTTCCTTGCCGTTGCGCACGATCTTCATGGGGATCGACGTGCCAGGCTTGGTCGCCGCAACAAGCTTCTGCAGTTCTGTCGTGTTGGCGATGGGCTTGCCGTTGTATTCGAGGATGACATCGCCAGGCTTGACGCCGCCCTTGTCGGCGGGGCCGCCCGCAATGACCGTCGATACGAGAGCGCCGGCTCGCGACTTCAGCCCGAACTCCTGGTACCCGTCGCGCGGCACTGGACCCATCGTGAGTCCGATACGGCCGCGAACAATCTTGCCCTGCATCAACTGTGGCAGCAGATCGCGCACCGTATTGATCGGTACGGCGAAGCCGATGCCGATGTTGCCCTCCGCACGACCGTTCGTGAAGATCATCGTGTTGATGCCGATGACCTCACCGCGCAGGTTCAACAGCGGCCCACCCGAGTTTCCTGGGTTGATCGCTGCGTCGGTCTGAATCATCTCGTTCGGCCGGCCCGTATCACCCTGCATGGCGCGGCCCGTCGCGCTGACAACACCGACGGTGACGGTCCAACCCTGGTTGAAGGGGTTGCCGATGGCCATGACCCAATCGCCAGCGGCCATCTGCGCCGAGTCGCCGAACCTGGCTTCGGGCAGCGGATGGTTCGGCATCTCGGTCAACTGAATCAGCGCGCTGTCGGTGAGCGGGTCCTTGCCAACCAGCTTCGCGGCGTACGACTGGTCGTTGTCTTCGCCAAACAGCGACACTTCGATCTTGGTCGCGCCGTCGATGACGTGGTTGTTCGTCAGGATCAACCCGTCCTTGCTGATGATGAAGCCGGTGCCCGCGGCCACCGTCGTCTGCTCTTTGGGAGCCCGGCGATTTGGTGCGCCGCCACGGCCACCACCGCCACCGCGCGGCGGCGTGTCCTGATCGTCAGGATCGTTTGGCTGGCCAAAGAACCGGCGGAACAGATCGTCGGGTGCCTGACCGCCCCCGCCGCCCCCTCCGCCGAAGAACTCGGACAGGTCCTGGTTCTTCGCCTTCGACTCGGTCCGAATGTTCACCACCATGGGCTGTTGGGCCTTGGCGACGTTCCGGAACGTCTGAGCGTCGAGCGGTCCCGTAATCGGGGCGCTGTTCATCGGCGGGATCTGCGCGGTCTGCGCGGCCGAGGCCGGCGCCATGTCGAACCGCGAGGCGAGCACCATGCCGGCCACCAGCGACGACACCGCGATCAACAGCGCGTAAAACTTGGTCTTGCGGGTTGACATCGTTCCTCCGTGCTACACGAGGGGGAGAACAGCTGACTGCAGGGGGCCGCTCACCTCGGCCGATCCCGCACCAACGATCATATTGATCTCGGTCCGGATGCCGAAATCAGGAAAATACACGCCGGGTTCGATTGTGAAGCCCGTACCTGGCAGCAGGCGCCGGTCGTCGTGGGTCTCGTAATCATCCATGTTGACCCCGTTCCCGTGCACAGACTCGCCCAGACTGTGACCGGTCCTATGCAAGATGTGGGCACCATATCCCGCGTCGCGCAAAACCGTGGACGCCGCCCGGTCCACTTCCCATCCGCGCACGGGCTCACCGCTGGTCGCGCGCGCTTGCACCAGCGTTACTGCCGCGTTTCGTGCAATCGCAGCCGCGGCAAAAGCGTCGGCAATCGGACCCGGCACCTGTGCGCCCGTGAAGCCGACCCACGTGATATCGGCATACACTGCCCCAGGCCTGTCGAGTTTGGCCCACAAATCGAGTAATACAAGCTCATGTGTGCGAATGACGCGGCTTTTTGAAGCGGTTGGCATGTAGTGCGGATTTCCGGCGTTCTCCTGCGCCGAGACCATCGGTTCCGAGTCGCTGACCAGGCCTTCGTCGCGGAACCAGCCCGACATGAGCTGCTGGATGTCGTATTCGGTCGTCGCCACGTCGTCGGCCAGCCGCTGGGCGACCGCCTCGAACGCGCGGTCCTTCACCCGGTACAGCGCCGCCGACGCCGAGAGGTGTGTAGCGATTTCGTCCGCGTCCCACACGGCAGAGAATCGCTGCACGAGATCGCCTGACGAGACGACCTCGGCCCCGCACTGACGAACCAGCTCGATTGTGCCAGCGTCCACGCGCGACATGTAGGGGATGGCGCACCGCGGCGAGTACTCCATCGCGACGGTGTGCATGCCGCTGAGCAGGCGACGCAGACCGGCTTCGAGTTGTTCGCGCCCACCGTACCGGTCCGTGGTCCCAGGCAGGTGCGCGAGCGAGTGCGGTTCAATCGCGTGGACCAGCGCGCGAGGCTCCCCGGCCGCGGGAATCAGGTAGTACCACCGCCGTGTGGCGAGATGCCCGCCTTGGCGAAGGACACCGGTCACGTCCGCCGCGATCGGGTTGATGCCTCGAAAATCGTAGAGGAGCCAGGCGTCGACCCCGTCCGATTTCAGCGCCTGTTGAATAGCCTCGAGATCCAACGCGCCGGACGCCGCTGATGGGCTCGCGCTCATACGCGACAAGTATAGACGTGGACGTGGTCCAAAGGGCGTCCAGACGGCTAGTATCGACGTCAAAGGACTGTGGGCCCGGCCGCTATAATCCGGGTCAAGGCAGGAATGGGCTTATGAACGCACGCAACAGGATCGCCGCAGCCTTCGTGCTGCTCGCCGGAGTGGGACTCGTGGCAGGGCAGGGTCAGCAGGATCAGCCTTCAGACCCAGCCGCGCAGATTCCCACTTTCAAGGCTCAAGTCGAGTACGTCGAGGTGGATGCGGTTGTCACCGACCAGCAAGGCAATTTCGTCCGCAACCTGAAGAAGGACGAGTTTCAGGTGTCCGAGGACGGGAAGCCGCAGTCCATCTCCAACTTCACGGTCGTCGACATTCCGATCGAACGCGCCGATCGCCCGCTCTTCTCGCCGCGGGCTATCGAGCCCGACGTGCAGTCGAACGCCAGGCCGTTCGACGGTCGCGTCTACGTCGTGATTCTCGACGACATGCATGTCGATTTCACGCGGACGCAGCGCGTGCGCCAGTCGGCGCGCCAGTTCATCGAGCGGAATCTTGGCGCGAACGATCTCATGGCCGTCATTTTCACCGGCGGCAGATCGGACGGCGCGCAGGAGTTCACGAGCAACAAGCGCCTGCTGCTGAACGCCGTAGACCGCTTCCAAGGTCGGAAGCTGCAATCGGCCACCTTGTCGAAGAACGAGGTGTTCCACCGGAACCTCGATGGTCCGGACCCAAGCGCCCGAGTCGACGACCCGGACGACATGGAGCGCGGGCACAACGCTCAATCGATGCTCAGTACCTTGCGACAAGTGGCGGACTGGTTCGGCGGTGTCCACGGCCGCCGCAAGACCATGCTGCTGTTCAGCGAGGGCATCGACTACGACCTGTCGGACATCATCAGGACGTACAGCGCGCCGCCCAGTTCGGCCAGCGCGATCATGAGTGACATCCGCGACACGCTGTCGGCCACCGCCCGCTCCAATGTCAGCATCTACTCCATTGATCCGCGGGGTCTGTCGTCGGGCACCGACGACGCGATTTCGGTCGGCGCGTTTGCCGATCAGACCGACGCGAGCGCCGGTATCGGACTCGGGTCGCTCACGAGCGAACTGCGTCTGTCGCAGGACAGTCTGCGGCAGATCTCCGAAGAGAGCGGCGGGTTTGCGGCAGTCAACCGCAACGACACAGCGTCGGTCTTCGACCGTATCGTGCGCGACAACAGCTCGTACTACGTGCTGGCCTACTATCCGCCCACCAACAAGACCGACGGAAAGTTCCACCGCATCGACGTGAAGGTCACTCGTCCCGGTCTCGTCGTCCGCGCGAGGCGCGGGTACGCGGCGCCGAAGGGCAAGCCCTCGACAAAGAACACCAAGCCCGGCACCATGCCTCCGGAGATATTCGAGGCCATCAACAGCCCGCTGCAGGTGAGCGGCCTCACCATGCGGGTCTTCGCGGCGCCGTTCAAGGGGCCGCAACCCAACGCGTCTGTGCTGGTTGGGGTCGAGTTGAGCGGTCGCGACCTGAGCCTGGGGGTGAACAGCAAGGTCGACCTCTCGTTGATGGCGGTCGACAACAAGTCGAAGATCTTCGGCGCGCGCACTGATTCACTGACGCTGAACCTGAAGCCCGAAACCAAGGCCAGGGTCGAGCAGAGCGGAGTGCGGGTGCTGAATCGCATGGAATTGCCCGCTGGGCGCTATCAGCTGCGCGTCGCCGCCCGCGACACCCTGAAGAACGTGGTCGGATCGGTCATCTACGATCTCGACGTGCCAGACTTCTACAAGGAGACCATCTCGGTCAGCGGCGTCACGCTCACCTCGCTCGCCGGCGCCTCGATGATGACGGCTCGCCCGGACGAGGACCTGAAGACCGTGTTGCCAGCGCCGCCTATCGGACTGCGCACATTTCCGCAGAACGACGAACTCGCGCTCTTCGCCGAGATCTACGACAACTCGGGCAAGGCGCCGCACAAGATTGACATCATCACCACGGTGCTGACCGACGAAGGCAAACCGGTCTTCAAGACCGAAGACGAGCGCGACTCGAGTGATCTGAAGGGCGGGAAGGGCGGCTACGGGTACACGACCCGGGTGCCGCTGTCTGAGATTGCCCCCGGGACGTACGTGCTGAACCTGGAAGCCCGATCGCGGCTTGGCAACAACACGTCAGCCACCCGCCAGGTGCAGTTCCAGGTCGTGTCGCCAGTTCGCGCCCCACAGCAGTAGTCTCTTCGCGACGGGTCCAGCGCCGTGCTGGACTCCGTCGCCAGCATCTCCCGCCTCCTGCTCGCCACCGCGCGCTTTCGCACTCTATCGCTCGCGCTTCCGCTAAAGACGAAGCCCCCCGACGCCGATTAATTGTCAGACGAACTCGCAGGCGTGTTTCTGCGGTTCACCCATCGGGGCAGCGCTCCATGTCGAATCTGACTGAACTTGGATTGAAGAGACCCAACGTCGCGAGCGCTGCACCGCCGCCACCTGCGGCGCCGTCGGCTGCCGCACCCAAGCCGGTTGCCGTGTCCCAACCTGCTACGGAACCCAGTTCCGACAAGCGGGGCGATGCCCTGGCAAAGTTCCTTGATCGGCTCATGGACGTCCTGGGCCAGCTGGCGCCCGACTCCGACGCCGGCGAGATCGACACCTTCCGCGACCGCATACACGAGTACCGCGTGGCGGTTGCGGATCCGACCCGACGTTCGGACGTGACCACTGTCGCCGATGTCTGTATCGCGACATGCCGGCGCTATCTCGAGGGCTCGCGGACCTATCGAGTCGAGCGCGAGAAGGAAATCACCGAGGTCATCACCATCCTGCAGGAAGCGGCGAAGCTGTCGATGGGCGACTCGGCGAGCTTTCACGCCCAGGTTATGGCGAGTTCGGATCGCTTCACCGGCCTGTCCGGCCTCGACGACATCCGCGATCTGCGCAAGCGGATCGGCGACGAAGTTGGAACCCTGCGTCGCGCGGTCGCCGAAAAGCAGCACCGCGACGACACGGCGTACTCGCAGCTGACTTCGCGCGTTGAAACGCTCCAGAAGAAGCTGTCCGACATGGAAGTCGAAGCGACGATGGACGCGCTGACGTGCGTGGGGAATCGCCGCCGCTTCCAACTCTCGCTCACACGCATGGTCGCACAGGCGCAGCAGGCGGGCGTCCCGCTGTCGCTGGCGATGGTCGACGTCGACCACTTCAAGAAGATCAACGACGTCCACGGACACCCGATTGGCGACCGCGTGCTGCTGTGCGTGGCGCAGAAGCTCGCGAAAGCTGTGCGCCAGACCGACGTCGTCGCCCGCTACGGCGGGGAGGAATTTGCGCTCCTGCTCGCGAACGTCACGGCAGGCGACGTCGAGTCGCGCCTGAAGCAGCTGCTGGTCGAGATCGCGGCGAGCTCCTACGAGTACGACGTCCTGGGGCGGAAGGAGAAGGTGACCTTCACGGTGAGCTGTGGATTGACCGACTTCACGCCGAACGAGAGCGAGGACGACTTCGTGAAGCGAGCCGACGAGGCTCTGTACGAGGCAAAGCGCAAGGGACGCAATCGGCTCGTCAGCCGAAAGCGCTCGATCATTGGCCGCGTGCTGTCCTGGGGATAGCGCGCATCAGCCCGCGTCGACACACGCGCGGGTGCCACCCGTCGCAAAAAGAAAAGAGGCCGGCGCGCCATCGCGCACCGGCCTCCTGGTCGTTTGGGTCCCTCTTGGCGACGCTACTTCTTCGCCGTGGCGGCTGCGGCGGGGTCGTCGACCGACTTCACCTTGGTCGCCTTCACCGTGCCGTTGGCCTGCGTGAAGTTGAACTGGTTCGACTTCATCTTGTTGTTGTACGGCGTTTCAATGGTGATGGTCTGGACTTCGCCGGGCTGAAGCAGACCATTGATGGCGCTGCGGCCGCCACTGATAACCTGCCCACCCGCGTCGTACCACGTTTCGACGAAGACGAGTCTGGCAATCGGGCTCGGTGACTGATTCTTCACCTTGACGGTCGTCTGGACGATGTTCTTCGCTGGAACGGGCCTGGTGACCGGTTGCGTGACGTCAATCAGCGCCTCACCCTTGAGGGGTGGGACAACTTTCTTGCCTGCCAGAATCGGCGTCAGCTGCGTGGACTGAGCCGCGCCGGCGCCGGCAAACATCGTGGTGCTGATGAGCGTCGCGGCGACGACAAAATGCACGCGATTCATATCGATCCTCCGGAAAATGAAGTCGGACTTGCGAAAACGGTGGCCGCGATTATACAGCACTGGATCACATTTCTCCGTTCCAGTCCTCTGGTTCGGGATTCACGGTGCGCACAATTTCCATGTGCCACTTTCCACCCCCCCACGGCTCGATAACCTCTGCAGCGACCACGTCAACCAGCAACTCAGAAAACAGCCGGCCCTCAGGGTCGCCTTCGAGATGATAGGCCGGATCATCCCAACTGAAGTTGGGGTAGAGCATCAGCGTCAGAAACAGGTCGTACCCATCGTCCACGACGATGAGCTGCCCACAGGGCCGTTTCAGCGTGGAATGGTAGATCAGGTACTTCTCGGCGCTGTGGGCGCGGATGTAGCGTTTCAGCGCGAACTCGCGAGCGACGATTTCTTCGACCGCGATCTTCTTGTCCCAGCAGTCGCGGCAGTACTTCTCTTCACCGCGAGGTTCCGAGATCTCCTTGGCGCCGCACAGGGCGCATCGCGCCTTTACTACGGTCTTGCGTGGCATCACTCCAGTCTAGCACTAGGAATTCAGACGTTCGGAGGGGGTGTCGGGCCGGCGGTCCGCCGCGGGCGCGCACGTCGAAGCGCCGCTCTGCCGTAAGGCCAGCATTGTCGTCCGATTCAACGGGCGTCGAGCAGAGGCGATGACCCGTCCGGCCGAGACCTGCGACGAGCACATGCGAAAAGAGGCAGCGCGCGTGCGCTGCCTCTCGATGGCGCGAGTTGTTGCGAGGTGGTTTATCGCTGGTAGAGCCCGACGATCTCACCCTGCGCGGCGATCTTGCCTTCCATTGCCTTGAGCAGAGCGGCCTTGTCGAGGCCTTCCTTCACGTCGAGCGCCGCGTTCAGCGCGTAGACCGTGAAATGGTAATGATGCGGTGACCCAGGGGGCGGTGCCAACGTTGCATCATCATCAGTCCTCGAATGGTCATTATCGACCCACGGGCATCCGCTGCGCGAGTGCCGGGGCATACATGCGCTCGACGTATTCTTTCACCATTCGTCTGGCTGAGAATCTCGGCGCGACCGTTCGGATTGATTCCTTGACGACAGCGAGCCAGCGGCGCGGAATGCCCGCGCTGTCGCGCTCGTAGAACGCGGGCACGATGGTGTCTTCGAGCAGCGTGTACAGCGCCGACGCGTCTGCCGCATCGACCACGTCGTAGTTCGGATCGGTCGACCCGCCGTTGATGAGCCACCCGTTGTCGTTGTTGTAGCCTTCAGCCCACCAGCCGTCGCCAATGCTCAGGTGAGGCACGCCGTTGATGGCGGCCTTCATGCCGCTTGTGCCGCTGGCCTCGAGGGGCTTGCGTGGGTTGTTCAACCAGATGTCGCACCCCTGGACCAGGAAGTGCGCAACGTGCAAATCGTAGTCGTCCACAAACGCGATGCGCCCACCGAACATCGGGTCGAGCGCGCGCCGGTAGACATGCTGCAGGGCATGCTTGCCGGTTTCGTCGGCCGGGTGCGACTTCCCGGCGAACAACAGTTGCACCGGTCGCTCACGTGACAAGAGGATGCGGGCCAGCCTCTCGGCGTCGTGGAAAATCAACTCCGGGCGTTTGTAGCCTGTGAAGCGCCTGGCATAACCGATGGTGAGCGCTTCTGGGTCGAGCAGCGTTCCGGCGGCCACGACACGAGGCGTGCCGACGCGTTCGACCGTCCACCGTTGACGGGCGCGCTCGCGCAGGAACGAGAACAGGTAGCGACGCAACGACTTCCGCACGGCCCACAGTTCCTCGTCGGGAATCAGGAGCATGCTGTCCCACTGCGCCGGGTCGTCCTGCCGCTCGAGCCACCTGGCGCCCAGGTACTTCCTGAACAGGGTGGCCAGGTCGGGCGCAATCCACGTCGGCACGTGCACGCCGTTGGTGACATGAGCGACTGGCATGTCGTCTTCGCGCTGGCCCGGCCACATCGAAGCCCACATCGAGCGTGTCACCTTGCCGTGCAGATCGCTCACCGCGTTCACAAAGCCGGCCGAGCGAAGGGCGAGCGCTGTCATGTTGAACTGCGACCCGCCGCCGCTGTCGTGAGCACCCAGCGCCAGGAACCGATCGCGGTTCGCACCGAGCGTGCCCCAGCAGCCGGCCAGGTGCTTCTCGACCATGTGGAACGTGAACGCGTCGTGACCTGCGGGTACCGGCGTGTGGGTCGTGAACACGGTCGTCTGACGAATCTGTTCCAGGGCTTCGTCGAACGTGGCGCCGAGTTCGATGAGATCGCGGATGCGCTGCAGGACGACAAAGCCGGCATGGCCTTCGTTCAAGTGAAAGACACCGGGGTCCACGCCGAGCGCCTTCAGCGCTCGCACACCGCCAATGCCGAGAATGATCTCCTGCTGGATGCGGGTCTCGCGGTCGCCTCCGTAGAGCCGCGCTGATAACTCACGGTCCCACGCCGCGTTCTCTTCGAGGTCGGTGTCGAGCAGGTACAGCTTCACTCGGCCGGCGTTGACGCGCCAGACCTGCACGAGCACGGTGCGGTCTCCGAGCGGCACGGCCGTGATGAGTGGGCTGCCGTCTGGCGCCGTCGCCTTGGCGATGGCGACGTCCGCCCAGTTCAGACGTTCGTAGCTTTCTTCCTGCCAGCCGTCGGCCGAGAGGTACTGATGAAAGTAGCCTTGCGGGTACATGAAGCCGACGCCGATGATCGGCACCCCGAGATCGCTGGCTTCCTTGCAGTGGTCGCCGGCCAGCACGCCGAGGCCGCCGGCGTAAATGGGCAGCGACTGATGCAGCGCGAACTCCGCCGAGAAGTACGCGATTGACCGCCCCTGGTTGCCCGGGTACGTGGTGGCCCACCACGTGTTGCGGGCCGAGCAGGCGTGATCAAGGCTGGCGATCGCCCGGTCATACAGAGCCAGGAACTCCGGGTCGCACGCAACGACCTCGAGCCTGGCACGATCGACACCCCGCAGCATGCGGACCGGATTGTGCGCAGTGTCGCGCCACAGCGTGTAGTCGAGCCGCCTGAAGACCTCGCGGCCGTCCGAGTTCCAGCTCCACCAGAGATCGGTGGCCAACTGGTCGATGCGATTGATGCGCTCGGGAAAGGGTGGCAGATTGGCGTAACGGTTCATAAGGGAGACCGATGGTAGTCAGGGAATGGATGAGCGTCAACGTCGACAGAACCGGCGTCGATACGGCTCGGCGTCGTCTCGAACTCTGGGCAGCGTGAACCGCGACACGCGGCAGGCGCGCCGATTTCGGTGTCGATGGCTGCGGGTACAATGCCGGCTGTGCGGTCCATGCTTCGTGTTGCGTTTGCGACCGTGATGGTTGTCTTATCGGTACGAACCAGCGCGGCACAAGACCCTCCTCCTAAGATCGGACCCTTCGTCCTCGATCTGCAGGGCACAGTTCCGCGGTTCAAGAGCGACGACCAGCAACTGGCTGACAGCCGCGGCCTTGTGGTTGGCGAACTGCCTGGTTCGGGTCTGGGCCTTCACGCCGGTGCGCATGTTTACCCACTCAAGTGGAAAGCGGTGACGTTCGGGCTCGGGGCGGACCTCACGCTGGCACGCTCGCATCACGCGGCCCAGTCGGTGGCCGGCGGCAGCGGCACCCGAGCGACAACCGAGCGCTTCACGCATCTGGCGCCGCAGCTCTCGTTCAACTTCGGCGACGGTGACGGCTGGAGTTATATCAGCGGGGGCATCGGCACCTCGACGTGGTCGGTCGTGCGCGACGGCTCCGCGGCGTTGCCGCCCGACACCGAACGGCTGAAGACCATCAACTACGGCGGCGGAGCGCGCTGGTTCATCAAGCGCCACCTCGCGTTCAGCTTCGACGTGCGTTTCTACGCGATTGACCCGAGCACGCCGCTGCTCGGCCTGCCCAACGGCCCGCGCACGACCCTGCTGGTCATGGGCGCCGGGGTGTCAGTGAAATAGGACGCTGGCAGGCGCTGGGCGATGGGCGCTGGGCAGCGCACCGGCGACCCTCCGGTGCATCGGTCGCCCTCTGTCACACCAATGAAGCTGAAGCATGAGGCGCGGAGCGATCGGATGTTCCGGTACGATGCCTATCGCCAACCGCCTATCGCCAACCGCCCTTATCTAAACTTCGCCTGCAGCTTCTGCAGTTCAGCGTTGCCCGGGCACAGCTGTTCGTAGGGAAGCTCTATGAGCGGCTGTGTCACGGTGTCCATCTGGTCGTGCATGTCCTCTGAGTCTGGCGACAGGTAGAGCAGACCCGTGACGACCTCGCCGGCGTGCTGATGCGCGCGCACGTGCGCGTACGCGCGGTCGCGGTCCGTTGCGTCGTAGTCTTCCGTGAGCTTGCGCAGCCGCACCCATGAGCCGTCGTGCAACATGACGTTGCGTAGCGTGCCGGCCTCGTACTCGGTCGTGATGGTTTCCGACGGAGGCACGAAGTCGGCCTGGACGATCTCGACGTTGTGCTCGCGCGTGTACGCGTAGCTCTTGGTCGAACCCTCGTGATCGTTGAAGGTGACGCACGGCGAGATCACGTCGATGAAGGCCAGACCCCGATGTGCAAGTCCAGCCTTCAAGAGCGGAACCAGTTGTGCCTTGTCGCCGGAAAAACTGCGCGCAACGAATGTGGCGCCGAGCGTCATGGCCATGAGGCAGCCGTCGATCGGTTCCATCGTGTTCGCTTCGCCCTTCTTGCTGAGCGAGCCGCGGTCGGCCGCGGCCGAGAACTGGCCCTTCGTCAAGCCGTACACGCCGTTGTTCTCGAGGATGTACAGCATGTTCACGTTGCGCCGCATGGCGTGCGCCAGCTGGCCGAACCCGATCGACAGCGAGTCGCCGTCGCCCGAGACGCCAATGTAGGAAATCGTGCCGTTCGCCGCGTTCGCGCCGGTCGCGAGCGCCGGCATTCGACCGTGCACGCTGTTGAAGCCGTGCGCTTCCTTCAGAAAGTAGGCCGGTGTCTTCGACGAGCAGCCGATGCCCGACAGCTTTGCCACGCGATACGGCGGAATGCTCAGCTCCCAGAACGCCTGGACGATGGCGGCGGTAATGGAGTCGTGGCCGCAGCCTGCGCACAGTGTGCTGACGCTGCCTTCGTAGTCGCGCCGCGTGAGGCCGAGTGCGTTGGTCTGCAGCGTAGCCGCATGAACCTTGGGCTTGGTGATGTATGTCATCGGGTTACGCCGCCTTCTCGATCCTGGCCTTGACCCTGGCGATCACGTGCTGCGCACTCATCGGGAAGCCGCCGTAGTAGCGGACCGACACGAGCTTGTCGAGTGACACGCCTGTTTCGAGCGTCAGAAGGTTGCGCAGCTGCCCGTCTCGATTCTGCTCGACGATGAAGGTGACCTCGTGCGCGTCGAGGAACTGCGTGATCTCGTCGCTGAAAGGAAAGCCGCGCACGCGCATGTAGTCCAGCGCGATGCCGTCCCTGGCCAGCAAGTCGAGTGCTTCGAGACACGCACCGTGACAGCCACCGACCGTCAGAATGCCGAGTGTCGCGCCCGGCGTCTTGCGCACAAAGGGCGCTGGCACGGCGCGCGCCGCGTTTTGAATCTTCCTGGCGATCCGGTCAACGACCTCCGTGTACTCCGCATCGTCTTCGGTGTAGCCCGCGTTCTTGTCGTGGCCGGATCCGCGCGTGAAGAACGCACCCTTGGGATGCGTGCCGGGCAGCGATCGATAGGCGACGCCGTCGCCGTCGACATCGGTGTAGCGTCGGAATTGTGTGATCTGCTCGAGTTGTTCGGCCGACAGCACTTTGCCGCGATCTGGACGATAGCTGTCGTCCCATTCGAGCTTCGGCACCATCCAGTCGTTCATGCCGATATCCAGATCCGTCAACACGAAGACCGGCGTCTGGAAGCGTTCTGCCAGGTCGAACGCCTTCACCGCCAGCTCGAAGGCTTCGCGCGGGTCGGACGGATAGAGGCAGATGTGGCGCGTGTCGCCGTGCGAGGCATACGCACACGTCATGAGGTCGCACTGCTGCGTGCGCGTGGGCATACCGGTTGACGGACCTGCGCGTTGCACGTCGAAGATGACCGTAGGGACTTCGGCGTAGTAGGCCAGACCCACGAACTCGTTCATCAGCGAGATGCCGGGGCCCGAGGTGGGCGTGAAGGCGCGCGCGCCCGCCCAACTTGCCCCGATCACCATGCCGACGGCAGCTAGTTCGTCTTCGGCCTGCAGGATCGCGAAGCGATTCTTCCCGGTCGCCTCGTCGCGCCGGTACTTCTGACAGAAGCCACGGAAGGCTTCCATCATCGAGGTGGAGGGTGTGATTGGATACCACGCACCAACCGTGGCGCCGGCGTAGACGCAGCCGAGAGCCGCCGCCGTGTTGCCGTCGATGAGGATCGCGTCTTTCGTCTTGTCGAGCGGCTGCAGGTGAATCGGAAGCGGACACTCGAAATGTGCCTTCGCGAAGTTGTACCCGATGTCGACAGCCTTTTGGTTGGAGTCCATCAGCGCAGGCTTCTTGCCGAACTTCTCGGTCAGCATGCCGCGAATGATGTTCGTGTCCATGTCGATGAGCGCCGCCAGCGCACCGGCGTAGGCGATGTTCTTCATGAGGATGCGTTCGCGCGCGCCCTTGAAGGTGGCGTTGCACATCTCGGCCAGGGGCACACCCAGGTAGGTGATGTCGTTGCGCTCGAGCGACGCGTCGAGCGGCCAGCTCGAGTCGTAGAGCAGCCAGCCTCCGGGCCGGATCTCCGCGACATCCTTC
>JBEBGB010001225.1:0-1254 GCA_040081675.1 Vicinamibacterales bacterium | reverse complement strand
GGTAGCGCCGTGGATGAGCTCCGACTGCGTCCGTGTCGCAGGATCGATCAGATACAGGTGACCGGGCGCACGGTGACCGGACACAAGCAGAAGGCCGGAGGAACCAACGTTCAGGATATCTTCCGGAACGCTGAGGTCACACAGGTAGGTCAGTCCCTGCTCGTTGAGACAAGCGGGCGAAGGCGCGACTGCCTGCGCGGCCGGTGCGCTGGCCGCAGGTAGTGAGACGTTCGCGTTCTGAGCCACGACGGAGGGTGTGACGGCGCCAATGAAGGGAATGATCGCAGCAAGGATCCAACGCTGCATGGTAATCATGCGGCACCCGTCTTCCGCGCCAGCTGGCCGGCGATGTTGTCGAACGCAAGCAGCACTGGCGAATCGTCGAATTACATGCATAGTGCCTCGCTCTCCATCCAAGAACAGGCGTCCGCAGCCCAACGCGCCAAATGAGCCGCGCTTGACGGCACGCGAGAGCGGGCCAAAAGCGTCGGCTCCATTTGGGTTATGCCGTCGGTCTGCGCTATGGCAGGGGAGCCAGGCGATCAAGAGGCTCCAACCGTGTCGCTTTCTCCCACAACGCCGTGAGTTCTTGCTGGTGGAGTGTCGTCCATTCGGCCACCAAGCCCATAGCCCGCGGCGGCAACTTGCCCGAAATGACGGCCAAACTGTCGATCGCGATTCGCGCCTCGTACTCCGCGTATTCGGCGTGGAAATGAGGTGGGGCGTGATCGGCGAAGTACATCTTGATGACAATCCCGTAGAACCGACAAATCTCAGGCATCGGCGTGGATCGATCTGAGGCTCGGAAAGACTTCTTCAGGCGACTTGCCAGTCAGGCGCAAGTACATCGCGTCCGGGCACACGTCGAGGTCAGCCCCCCACTCGATCGCGCCGTGTGCACCGAGTCGGACCGAATCGAAAAATGGCGCGTCTTCCCATGACTTGAAGACGCCCCGCCCGGCCAGATCGGACAGGTCGACTTCACCCTTGGTTCCGTCATCGTAACGAAGCCAAATCCGAAAATTCGGCAGCGCCTTCACCTCGATCGGTCGAGCCATATCAGCCACCTCAGTTCTCCCGTTCACGATGGCGTCCAGAGGTTCGTGTTGTCAATGAGATCTTGGTATCCGAATCCAATCGGCATAACGTTGCAAGTGAGCCGCACACGCTGGCACGCGCGAGCGGGCCGAGTGTGTCGGCTCCATTTGCGGGTTAGCGGGCGTCGTTCATATGGCGACGGGCGTGAGCCGGTAG
>JBEBGB010000041.1:0-18589 GCA_040081675.1 Vicinamibacterales bacterium | reverse complement strand
TCGAGCCGGGTGATTGCGTTCTCCAGAGTCAACAGCTCTTCGACCGGCACGGCACCTGTCGTGGCGGCCTTCATGAGATCGTCGAGCGCCACCGGCGACACGCCGCCGCCCCGCTTCTGGCGCTTCTGGTGCCGCCCGTGGTCCACGAGTAGCCGCCGCATCGCTTGAGCCGCCAGCGCCAGCCCGTGCGTCCGCCCCTGCCACTCGCTGCCGTGCTGGTTCTCGAGCCGTAGCCAGGCCTCGTTCACGAGCGCAGTCGGTTGGAGCGTGTGATTCCTTCGCTCCCTGCCGAGGTAGCGACCCGCCACCCGCCGTAATTCGGCATAAATCAGCGGAAAAATCTCGTCCGCCCCGGCGGGCTTGCTCTCCGACATGCTCGCCAAGCTACCACAACCCGCCTCCTTCGGACTCATGATTGCCACCCCTATCGGCCATTGGCGTTTGGCGGTAAGCGATAGGCCTGGCAAGGACCACAATCGCCGCGCGCGTTCACCGTGCCACGTCGGATCCACGAACCCAGTCTGGTCGTTGCGGCATTTCTCTCTGTATGTCGCGTTAAGAGACCGATGACACCCCGAACAGCTCCAGCGCAGGCGGAACGACTCATGGCCGCCATGCTCTGCGCCGGCACGGTGACCGGCCAGCTCGTGGCTGGCAAGGCTCTGCGCGACACCCTGTTTCTGACCTCACTCGACGTGACGTCCCTGCCAGCCATGCTCATGGCCACGTCAGTGGCGTCCCTGCTTCTGGTCGCGGTGTACGGACGCTTCGCCAACCGCTTCTCACCGGCGACCCTTGTTCCGGCGTCGTTTCTCATCAGCGCGGTCCTCTTCCTCGTCGAATGGACCCTGCGTCCGGCCACGCCGACCGTCGCGGCCATCATTCTCTACCTGCACATCTCGGCGGCCGGGCCGCTGCTCGCATCCGGCTTCTGGTTGATCGTCAGTGAACAGTTCGACCCCCACACAGCCAAGCGCCGCTTCGGACAGCTGGCAGGTGCCGGGACCGTGGGCGGTCTTGTCGGCGCGCTCATCGCCGAACGGGCGGCAGCGTGGTTCGGCGGCCCGGCCATGCTGCCGGTCCTGGCCCTCCTGCAGGTGGTCTGCGCCGTGCTCGTCCGCCGGCTCGTCACCGGTCCCGCTGCACATCCGGAGCTCGCGCTGCGCACGGGGCTGGAACCTGGTGCGACCCGCTCCGGGATCCGCGTCATCGCAGAAACACCATACCTCCGGCAACTTGCGATCCTCGTGCTGCTCGGCACGACAGGCGCCGCACTCGTCGACTACCTGTTCAAGGCGTCAGCGGTCGACACCTTCGGCCGCGGCGATCAGTTGCTGCGGTTCTTCGCGCTCTACTACGCCGGCACCAGCATCGTTTCCCTCGTGCTGCAAGCGTCATCCGCCCATGTGGTGCTCGAGCGTTACGGCCTCGGCGCCACGGCCAGCACGCCGTCTGTCGCGTTGCTGCTCGGCAGCCTGGTCGGTCTGGTCGCGCCTGGTTTCGGCAGTCTGGTTGCGGCGCGCGGCGGCGAGTCGATCCTGCGCAGCTCCTGGTTCCGTGCCGGCTACGAGCTCTTCTACACGCCGATCCCTGCAGAAGAGAAGCGTGCCGCGAAATCGCTGATCGATGTCGTGTTCGATCGGCTGGGCGATGCGAGCGGCGGCGTCCTGGTGCGCGCATCGATCATCCTCGTGCCAGCCCTCCACCGGCCAACCATTCTGATGCTTGCCGTCGCATGCTCGATTGGCGGCATCATCGTGGCAATCCGGCTGAATCGCGGCTACGTCGGGTCGCTCCAGAGCAGTCTTGAGCACCAGGCCGGCCTGCATTCCTCCATGAGTCCAAAAGAAGGCCGAGGCACCCACCAGTTGATGCTCACGCGGCTGCGCCATGAAGCGCGCATCTCTGGCGGGGCTGTCGCGGGGTTGCCGGGCGCCCAGCCCGGACTCGATGCCATGATGGTCGACATTCAGCACCTGCGGTCGCGCGACCGCGCGCGCGTCGTCGACGTTCTGGCGCGGGTCGAAGGGCTGCCGGCCGCGCTCGTTCCGCATGTCATCCCACTCCTCGCGTGGGAACCAGCGTCTGAACATGCCACGTTCGCCTTGCAGAAGGTGGCGGAAGAGCACATCGGTCAGTTCGTTGACGTCCTGCTGGATCCGAATCAGGACTTCTCGGTTCGCCGCCGCCTGGTGCGCGTGTTCTCGGTCTGCGTCTCGCAGCGAGCGGTGGACGGCCTCATGTTCGCGCTTGAGGATCTCCGATTCGCTGTGCGCTTCCAGGCTGGCCGGTCGCTCTTTGCCATCCTCGACAGAAATCCCCGCCTCGACATCGATCGCGAAGCCGTCCTCGAGGTCGTGCTCAAGGAAGTGGCGGTCGGTCGACCGGTGTGGGAAGGCAGGCGTCTGCTCGAAGGTCATGCCAGCGACTCGCCGCTCGACGCCTTCGTCCGCGACCGCGCCGGCTCGAGCCTCGCTCACGTGTTCACGCTGCTCTCGCTGGTTCTCCCGCGCGAGCCCCTGCAGCTCGCCTTTCGCGGACTGCAGACCGATGACCAGCACCTGCGGGGCACGGCGCTCGAATATCTCGACAGCGTGCTTCCGAACACGATCAAGCCGCGGCTCTGGCCATTCCTCGAACATCAGCCGCCGACGCGTTCGGGTCGGCGCCACGAAGAAACCATCGCGGCACTGCTTCGCTCGCACCAATCGATTGAACTGAATCTCGAGGAACTGCGGAAGCGGACCTCGACGGCACCCGCCACCAGCACTGTTTAGGGGACTGACATGGCACGAATGCTCGCCCCGCACCACACGACCGACGCCAGCGCCGTCTCCACGCATGGCAGTTACCGGCTGCCGGCGTCGCTGCTCTCTGATCAGGTCCGTCGTCTTGCGATCTGTGCAGGCGTCGGCGCCGGACTCTGGGCGTTTGGGATGGTCATGGACGGCGCGGTGCGGCCGCTCACCCTCTCTTTCCCCGTTCCGTACGCCCGCATCGTCATCGAGGCGGTCTCGATCCTCTTGTCGTTCGGCATGCTGGCGTACGTCCGAATGTCACCTCAACCGGCGCAAACCAAGGTCAACGCCGCGCTGGGCTACTTCATCGTGAACGCGGCCGGTGTGGCGCTGCTGAACGATTGGCGACAGTTGCCGGTCGTCACCATGTCGGGCCTGCTGTCGTGGAACGCCGTCGTCATCCTCGTCGCAGCGATGATCATTCCCGCCTCTCCACAACGGATGCTGACTTCGGCGCTGATCGCTGCGAGCATGGACCCGCTGTCCGTGTGGCTCGCGCATCTGCGGGGCGCGAACGTCCCGTCCATCGTGGATACGTTCGTACTGTTCCTGCCCAACTACGCATGCGCGGCCGTGGCAGTCATCCCGTCGCAGGTGCTTCGCCGCATCGGCCGCAGCCTGCGCGAAGCGCAGGACATGGGCAGCTATCACCTGGAAGAACTGCTTGGGCGCGGCGGCATGGGCGAGGTGTGGCGGGCGAGTCATCGGCTGCTCGCACGAAGCGCGGCGGTGAAGCTGGTGCGGCCCGAACTGGTGGGTGCCGCCACGGTGGCCGACGCAGACACGCTGATCCGGCGCTTCCACCGCGAAGCCCAGGCAACGGCCGCTCTCAACTCGCCCCACACGATCCGGCTCTTCGACTTCGGCGTCACCAATGACCGCACGTTCTATTACGTCATGGAGCTGCTGGCTGGGTGCGACATCGAGTCGCTCGTCCGCTCAACCGGTCCCCTTCCGGCCGAACGCGTGATGTTCCTCCTTCGCCAGATATGCCATTCACTCGCTGAAGCGCACTCGCAGGGTCTGGTGCATCGCGACATCACCCCTCGAAACATCTACGTCTGCCGGATGGGGCTCGACTACGACTTCGTCAAGGTGCTCGACTTCGGTCTCGTCTCCTTCAGCGATCGGCGCTCGACCGGGGAGTCGATACTGAACGGCGGACACATCGCCGGCACGCCTGCGTTCATGGCGCCCGAAGTCGTTCTGGAGGGCGCGGTTGACGCGCGGACCGATATCTACGCCCTTGGCTGCGTCCTCTACTTCCTGCTCACCGGCGAGCTGATCTTCGAAGCCGATACGCCGATGAAGATGTTCGTGCAGCACCTGCGGTCCAACCCGGTGCCGCCGTCCGAGCGCAGCGAACTGCCGATTCCTGCTGGGCTCGACGCACTCGTCATGGCGTGCCTCGAGAAGGACCCGGCCCTGCGCCCGCAGACGATCGCCGAGGTGCAGGCTCGACTCGAGCACATCAAGATGGCCCCGACGTGGACCAATGGCATGGCGCGCGATTGGTGGAACGAGCATCTGGTCGAGCTCTCATCGAGGGCCGCCGAGCTCTCGACGACGATGCCTCCCAACCAGACGCTCGCCACCCTCGTCAACGTCGCCGCTTGATGGTCGGCTTCTCGCTGACGGTCGCTCTCGCAACGCCCGTGCGAGCCGATCGTCGCGCGGCGTGTCGCTACGGACTGTCCCCCCCGCCTGCCCAGCCTGCCCGGCCCGACCTCGCAGGCACTTCCCGACTGGCCCAGCCGTGCCGATCCGCATGATGAGCAGAGATGCGCGAAGCTCAGTGTGACCGGAGGCAATGCCTAAAGCCCAGAGCCCAGCGCCCATAGCCTTCCTGACCGTCCTGCCTGCCGTGCCTGCCATTCCAGGCCCTCCCCGAGAGGCCGTGTCCTCCCGTTTGTGTCTGTGTTCTCCGTGTTGGTGCTTTTCGTGACACTTCCTGGCCGTCCCGGACCTCCCGGACCTCCCGGACCTCCCGGACCTCCCGGACCTCCCGGCCCTGATGCTCAACCCCATTGCGGGGTTTCTGCTCGAACAGCGCGTTCATGACCGAACACAGTCTGCACGAGGAGTCTGAGAAATGCCTGGACGCACCACCATTCAGCCCGAGGCCGCCACATCCCGACTTGACCGTGCGCTAGGCGTCTTCACCGACGTCCGCGCCGGCGAAGGTGTGACCGCCGTGTTGATGCTCGTCAACGTCTTCCTGTTGCTCGTGTGTTACTCGGTCATCAAGACCGTTCGCGAGCCGCTCATCCTGTTGGGCGGTGGCGCGGAAGTCCGCTCTTACGCGGCAGCCGGCCAGGCCCTGGTGCTCATGGGCTTCGTGCCGCTGTACGGATGGGTCGCCTCGCGCGTGGATCGAGTCAAGCTCATTGTTGGCGTGACGCTCTTCTTCGTCGCGTGCATCGAGCTCTTCTCGTTTGCCGTGTCGGTGCGCATGCCTTACGTCGGTGTCGCCTTCTTCATCTGGGTTGGCACCTTCAACATCTCCCTCGTCGCCCAGTTCTGGTCGTTTGCCAACGACCTCTACCGCAAAGACGCTGGCGAGCGGCTGTTCCCCGTGATCATGGTCGGCATGACGGCTGGTGCGCCGCTCGGTTCGTTCGTCGCGGCGCGCCTGTTCCGCTCCGGTCTGACGCCTGAACTGATTCTTCAGGTGTCGGCTCTGTTGCTGACCGTGAGCGTCGGCCTCTACCTCCTCATCAACCGCCGCGAAACACGGGACGCCGGCGCCCCGGCGCAGCCCATGGTCTCGGCTGGCGGCTTCGCCCTGGTGCTCGCCAACCCGTATCTGCGCCTCGTCGCCGTCCTGGTGGTGCTCCTCAACATCGTGAACACCACCGGCGAGTACGTCATCGCGAAGATGCTGACCGCGCACGTCGCCGAACTGGCAAGCATCACGCCGAACTTCAACAAGCAGGCGTTCATCGGTGGGTTCAGCGGCGACTATCAGTTCTGGGTCAACGTCACCGCCCTGCTGCTGCAGGCGTTCGTCACCTCGCGCCTGGTCAAGTTCAAGGGTCTGCAGGGCGCCCTGCTTGCGCTGCCGCTCATCGCGCTCGGTGGCTACAGCCTCATCGCGGCTGGTGTCGGCTTCACGGTGGTTCGTTGGGTCAAGACTGCCGAGAACGCCACCGACTACTCGGTGATGAACACGGCGCGCCAGCTGCTCTGGCTGCCAACGACGAGAGAAGAGAAGTACAAGGCGAAGCAGGCGATCGACACCTTCTGCGTCCGCGCCGGAGACGTGCTCTCGGCCGGGGTCGTCTACTTCGGCACCCAGAAACTTCACCTGGCACCCAGCCAGTTCGCTCTGGTGAACGTGGCGCTCACGCTGGCGTGGATCGGGATCGCGCGACTGGTGCTTCGACCGCCACAGACCAGAACGCGGATCACCATGCCGCGCCTCGCGGGCGTCAGTGCCGCTGCGGCAGCACTGGTCCTCGTTACACTGGCCACGCCGGCATCGGCGCAAGACACGCGTGAGGAAGCCCTGGCGGCGGAGCGTCAGCAGAAGGCCGTCAATCTGCAGCCCTACTCGCTGAACCCACTGGAGAAGCGCATCGACTTCGTCACCAAGATGCTGGCGAACAAGCGCGCGGTCTATCCCTTCATCGGGAGCGCGTTCGAAGGCGGCGGCATCGCCGTCGGCCCCGGCTATCGCCAGTCGTTCGGCGACTCTGGACTCGTCACCGCGCACGCGGCAGTGTCACTTCGACGGTACGCCGCGGTCGACGCGAGGCTGGCGCTGCCCGAATTCGGCAACGGACGTCTGAAGGTCGCGTTTCACGGCGAAAGCACGCACGCGCCGACCGTGGCGTTCTTCGGCATCGGCGGGAACTCCACACGCGACTCGCGCAGCACCTTCAAGTACAACACCGCCAGCGTCGGCACCACGGCCCGCCTGCAGGCCTCGTCGATGTTCGCGGTCGGTGGAGGGGTCGACTACCTCCGAACCGACGCGCGTGGCGACGCTGAGGGCAACGCGGCCATCCTGACGTCGCTGACACCGTCGTATGCACGCTCGAGCGCCTTTGCCGAGCTCGACTCGCGCACGGCGCCCGGCTACACGTCGACCGGCGGGCTGCTTCGCGCAGAGTTCTCCGATTACCGCCAGACGAACGGATCTGGCAGCGGATTCCAGCGCGTGGACGCCGAAGCGCAGCGCTTCATTCCCCTGCTCCACCAGAGCCGAGTCATCGCGCTCCGCGCGGCCGCGTCGACGACCTTCACGAACGACGGTCAAGACGTCCCCTACTTTCTGATGCCGGAACTGGGTGGCCACTCTGCACTGCGCGGCTACTCGTCGTTCCGCTTCCGGGATCGGAGCAGTCTGCTGCTGACCGGAGAGTATCGATGGTCGGCCGGACCGCTGGTCGACATGGCGCTCTTTGCCGACGCCGGAACCGTTGCCCCGCGTCTCAACGCCGTTTCCCTTCGCGACCTGCACGCCTCTTACGGGATTGGCTTCACCGTGCATACGCCGAGCACGACCTTCACCCGCATCGAGCTCGCGCGCTCGCGCGAAGGCCTGGGTCTGCTCGTGTCATTCGGTCCGAGCTTCTGAAACATCAGCTGAAGGAAAGCATCATGACCATCATCACTCGCTCGCGCACAATCGCCACCGCCGTGTCCGCCGTCGCACTGGCCACCGCGCTCTCGACGCTGGGCTCCGCCGCTGCTCCCCGCTTCTTCAACGACGACCCGGTGTGGGTCGAGCACGATACGCAGAACGCCACGAGCATCACACCAATCGAAGTGGACCTGACGACCGACCTCGCCTACAACTTCATCGTTGGAGGCGAACCGCGTAACGCCGTTCGCGCACAGAACGTCAACAGCGTGGACGAAGTGCCCGACTCGAGCTGGTTCACCAACCGCGTGGGCCGGCTCCCGCTTTCTGCTGAGGACGTGGCGCGCGGGCCCAATCGCACGAACGGCCCGGCCGCCGGGATCTGGATCGTCACCTCCTCGAAGAGCGACGGCGTGACGCCCGGATTCACCGTGAAGGACGCCGAAGGCCAGCGCTGGTTTCTCAAGTTCGATCCGCCTGGGTTCCGCGGCATGTCCACAGGCACCGAGGTGGCCGCAACCAAGTTGATGTGGGCACTCGGTTACAACGTCGCCGAGAACCACATCGCGTACCTGAAGCGCGAGAAGCTCGTGGTCGGGGACACGGCGAAGTTCACGCCGACCAGCGGCCGCAAGCGCGCCATGACGTCCGCCGACATCGATCGCCTGCTCCAGCGCGCCGACCGCGAACCGGACGGCTCGTACCGCGTCGTGGCCAGCAAGGCCATCGACGGGACGCCGATCGGCCGCATTCGCTTCTATGACACGCGCCCGGACGACCCGAACGACGTCGTTCCTCACCAGAACCGTCGCGAGCTTCGTGGCTACGGTGTCTTCGCGGCGTGGCTCAATCACACCGATGCCAAGGCGATCAACTCGATCGACACGCTGGTCACCGAGAATGGCCGCTCGTACGTGCGCCACTACCTGCTCGACTTCGGCTCGGCGCTCGGCAGCGGCGGCGTTGGTCCGGCAGATCACTGGTCTGGTGCGCAGTATCTCGTGCAGCCAAAGCTCGTCGGCCAGCACATGATCGGGTTCGGGTTTGTTCGACCCAACTGGCAGACGACGAAGTTCTATGAGTCGCGTTCGATCGGACGGTTGCCGCTGGTGAACGAGACCTTCGATCCGCGGACGTGGAAGGCGCGCGTGCCAAATCAGGCGTTCCTCCATGCGCGCACCGACGACCGCTTCTGGGCCGCGCGAAAGCTTGCCGCGCTCACGACCGACATGATCAGCGCCGCGGTCAAAGCGGGCGACTTCCGCGACCCACGCTCCGAGGCATTCCTCGTGCGTGCGCTCGCCGAGCGCCGCGACGCGATTCTGCGGGCCTACCTGACAGGCGTGAACCCAATCGTCGAGCCCGTGCTCACGAGCGGCACGCTGACCTTTCTGAACGCCGCCGTCGAAGCCGACGTGGCGCCGGCACCGCGCGAGTACCGTGCGGCGTGGTCCACCTTCGACAACACGACGCACGAAACACGAATGCTGAGCCAATCCAGCAGCCGGGTGGCGAGCATGGAAATGCCGACCTCCCTGCCAACGACAGACGGTTCGTTCATCAAGGTGGCGCTGAGCAGCGGTGGCTCGACGCACGCCTCATGGTCCGACCCCGTCGACGCGTATTTCCGCCTGCGAGCCGGCGAGTGGCAGCTGGTGGGTCTCGAACGGATGCCGCATCGTGATTGAACTTGTGGAATCCAGACTGACCGTTAGGAAATCGCGTCTGACCTTCGGAGAGACTTCATGTTGAGACTGACACGGCCACGACAGGTGGCCTCGTGCTTGACCATCGCGCTCACGCTTACGACATTGACCGCGTTCGGTCAGGACGTGGTTGCCGACACCGCCGTTCTGCCTTCGGAACAATCTCAGGCCGCCAAGGCGCCGACCCCGGAGCTCTCGCGCGGGCCGTGGCTGCAGCCGAACGCGTTGACGCCACCGCCGTCTATCTGGCGCGACCTGTTCGGCGACACGCTGCGCGACGTGCGGCACGCTCCGCCGAAGCAGACGTTCAGTTGGCTGGCCATCGGCGCAGCAGCCGCCCTCAGCACTCGACCTGCGGACTCTCATGTGGGACGGTCCCTGACGAACGCGAAGGGACTCACCGAAACGTTCGAAGCGGGCGCGGTGATCGGGTCTACGCCTCTGCAAATGGGACTGAGTGCAACGACCTATGCCATTGGGCGCGCGGCCGGGTGGCCGCGCATGACCGCCGTCGGCGCCGACCTGTTCAGGGCCGAACTCCTCGCGCAGGGGCTGACGATCGGACTCAAACAGTCCGTCAGACGCCATCGTCCAGAAGGGAGTGGCTTCGCGTTTCCCTCAGGCCACACCACGGTCAGCTTCGCGTCGGCGACCGTGCTTCAGCAGCACCTCGGGTGGCGCGTAGGCGCGCCGGCGTATGGACTGGCAACCTACGTGGCCCTGTCACGTGTGCAGATGAAGCGCCACTATCTCAGCGACGTCGCATTTGGCGCAGCGCTGGGCGTGATGGCTGGGCGCACCATCACGATCGGCACCCAGCGTCGTCGCCTGATGCTGTCGCCGATGGCGACCGACGGTGGTGGCGGCGTGCAGTTCACGTGGATGGGCCGCGGCGGAAGCAAGCCGTAGAGGTCTGAGCGCGGAGTTACTTCAAGCGCGCCAGCTCCTGGCGCGCGTCGATGAGCGGCTTCAGGTCATGGTCGGCCTCGGGCCAGGCCGCCAGGAACGCCTCGTACGACAACCGAGCCTTGCCGGCGTCACCAGCCTGCGCCTGCGTCCGCGCGAGCCACAGGCGCGCGAGCGGATAGATCGACGAACTGGGGTCCTCGCCGCGACGGTCGAGAATGCTGGTGAACTGAGCGGCGGCGTTGTCGAACTCCTTCAGCGCCCGGAACGCCTGGCCCCGCAGGTACGCGGGCCAGAGTGCGGCGCGCGACGACCGGTCGTAGGGCTTCACCGACTCGAGCAGTTGGAGCGCGCGGCGCGGATCATTTCGAACGAGCGCCTCGGCCGCCTCTGCGATCGGCACGGACACGCGAAGGGTCAGAGTCGCGCTCGGGAAGCGGTCGCGCAGTTCGCGGACGAGTGGCGCCACTTCTCCCTGCCGGCCGCACAGCGCCAACGTGCGAGCTCCACGCTCGAGCGATAAGTTGTCACGCGTGAGCGCGAGCCCCTCGAGCGTTTCCGCCCGCGCCTCGGCGCACTTACCGACAACCGCATGCGAATCGGCGTCCTCGATCATCAACTGGCCCGACACTTCGGCGAACCCCGCCTGCGACGCCATCTTCACGCCAATCTGGAACTGCTCGTGCGCGGCGACGAGCTTGCCGCGCTGCGCGAGCGCGTGGGCCTGCCAGCCGTAGGCGGCGTTGGTCTGGCCAACGCCGACTGCAGCACCGAGCATGCGCGACATCGTGGCCTCGTCGCCTCGGATGAAAGCCAAGAGAAAATTCATGCGCGCAACCGGGAACGTCGGAATACCGGCACGCGCCACTTCCTGGAGGACTTCGAACGTATCGTCGTAGCGGCCGAGTGCCATGAGCGCCGCCGCGAGGTTCGAGTACGGCGCCTGGAATTTCGGATCCAGTCGGATGCTCTCGCGCAGGGGCGCGATCGCCGCTTCGGACTGGCCGAAGCGCAGCAGCCCCTGACCGAGGCTATTGAAGGCAAAGGCTTCGCGCGGATACGTGGCCGTCCACGACCGGCTCAGATCCAGCGCCTGCTCCCAGTCCTGCGTCGCGTCGCGGTAGTAGCGGAACGCGATGAAGAATCGCTCGCGCTCGCTGACGCGATCACGCAGGTCATAGGCCCGCTTCGCGAATTCTGGCGCGAGAGCCGTTTGCCCGTTGTTCGAGTAGACCGTGGCGAGGAGCGCCAACGCGAGCGCGAAATCCTTGTCCAGTTCGATCGCTCGCCGTAAGTGCGGAATGGCTTCGAGCCTGGGATTGATGCTGCCGTTGTCGAGCGCGAGCGAATACGCATGAAGCGCGTCGAGAGATGAGGTCGTCGCTTTGGCAAGCGGTGCGTCGAAGCGCTGAATGGACACAAGCGACTCACCGAGCTTTTCGCGCAGGCGTGCGGCAGCGCCGCCAAGCGCGGTCAACACGTCCTCCTTGTTGGCGGTCTCGACCTGCTCGCGTGCGGTCACTTCGCCCGTTTCGGCGTTGATGGCCTCGACCGTGATCACAAAGTTCCGGCCCAGCCCGGCGATCGACCCGCTGAGGAGCGCCTTCAACTGCTCGCGCTGGGCGATCTCCCTCGCCACTTCGCGCGTGATCGGCGTATCAGGCGGCTTCCCCATGAGCCGCAACGTCTGGCGCATGCGGTCATCAGGAAAGATCTTGAGGAACGGCGACTGCTCGAGCGCCACCGACAATGCCACCTTGAGCGCGCCGTCGAACACGCGGTCGCTGGTCGTGTTGGCGAAGTCCGCGAT
This sequence comes from Vicinamibacterales bacterium, assembly GCA_040081675.1. Taxonomy (GTDB): domain Bacteria; phylum Acidobacteriota; class Vicinamibacteria; order Vicinamibacterales; family CAVVIG01; genus CAVVIG01. Next base: position 6,781 of record JBEBGB010000041.1, on the reverse strand, counting down.
CACGATGGTGTCCTGCGCGGTGAGCAGGTTGGCCGGCTTGTCCGCGAAGAACCAGATCGCGAGCATCGCGGCCACCACGGCGACGAGTGCCAGGGCACCGACGACAAGGCGCTTGGGTGGGAGTCTCGCTGGCCCGACGACCGGGAGGCCGGTCGGCGCGTCCTTCAGGCTCGCAACCATAGCCGACGCAGACGCCGGGCGCTCCTTCGGATCGAAATTGAGCGCTTGCAGGATGAGCCGTTCGATGGCGGGATCGACACCGGTCACGCGCGTCGATGGCGCTGGCGGCTTTGCCGTGCGGGCCAGGCGATTGTTGAACGGATGCTGCCCGACAACCAGCTCGTAGAGGATGACACCGAGCGCGAAAATATCCGTCTGTTCGGTGACGATGGCTCCGGGCACAAGCTGCTCGGGCGCCATGTAACCGGGAGTACCAATCAACTGTCGTTGCTGGCCGTCCTCGCGCGGAATGGCGATGCCGAAGTCCGTAATGATCGCGCGTCCGTGGTTGTCGATCAGCACGTTCGCGGGTTTCAGATCGCGGTGTAACACGCCCTGCGCGTGTGCGGCCGCGAGACCCTCGCAGAGCTGTCGTGCGATCTCGGAGACTCGCTCGGCCGTCAGTCGACCCACGCGGTGCAGGAGCGTCGCGAGGTCTTCTCCCTTCACCAGCTCCATCGTGAGAAACACGATGCCCGCGTCCTCGCCGACGTCAAAGACGCGACAGACGGCTGGGTGCGTGATCTGCCGGGCTAGCCGAACCTCGTTCAGGATCTGGATGCGCGCCGAGTCGCCTCGCGATTTGATGAGCTTGAGAGCAACTGGGGTCTCGAGCACCAAGTCATCCGCGCGCCACACATCACCCATGCCGCCACTGCCGAGGCGGGTGACCATACGGTAGCGGCCCGCAAACACGTCGCCTGACTTGAACACCCCCGCTGGGTGATCGACGACGTCGCTCCGCGGGTGGGCCGTGGAAATGCTTCCGGCGTTCGTGCCGTCGGTTTCGGCATGAAACGTCAGGAGCGACTCGACTTCGCGTTGCAGCGCCGCGTCAGTTCCGCACGCCTCGACGACGTACGACCAGCGGGCGTCGGCCGGAAGCTCGAGAGCCGCGAGGAATACCGATTTCGCGCGCTCGTGCAGAGAAACCATCGGGTGAGAACTGGGATTCTACCGCCCGGCGGCGCTGACGTCGAGGCGCGAGCACCGACATTCACTCGACCAGCTTCTTCACGGTGGCCTAACTGGTCCTTGGTTCTTCGTTCTTGGGTCTTGGTGCACCAAGACCCAAGGACCGCGCGCTCATCCATTCGAAGGCGCGCTAGTTAGTCGAGTTCGGTGCTCCCGTGGGCGGCAGCGGATCCGGCACGCGGTTGTGAATCGCGGGGATGCTGCGCAGGTAGGCATACACCGCCTTCAAATCTGCATCCGTCATCTTGCCGTAGTTGAACCACGGCATCGGTGGCAGGATCTCGCGCGACGCGCCCATGTGGCGGCCTGTCCGGAGCGCCTTCATGAACATCTCCTCGGTCCAGATGCCGAGACCGGTGTTCTGGTCAGGGGTGAGGTTCGCCGTGAAACTCACGCCCCACGGACCGGAGTGGGCGGTATTGGTTGGTGCCGATGCCATCATCCAATCCACTGACGTCATCCTCGCCGGCGCCGCAATGACGAACTGTTCGGGGTGACCCGACAGCATGCGCGTCATGTCGGGCTCGGGTCCTTTGGGCCCCATCTTCAGCGGTGTGTGACAGTCGTTGCAGCCACCAATAGTCACGAGGTACTCACCGCGGGCGATCGCTGCTGGGTTGCCGATTGCTGAGGTCTGAGCCTTCGACTCGGAGCACGCGACAGCGGTGATGGCCGCCGTCAATGCGACGGCACCAGTGACAAGCACATGAGAGATCTTCTGCATCTTCTTCCTCCTCGAACGATGTGGAACTTCTGATGCCCCCGTGGAGCCAGCATCTGTCCTGTCCCTTAACGCGACGTTCGTGGAGAAACCCCGCAGGCGAGAGCACCAGCGTCAGACGCGAAGCAGAAACGCCGAAGCCGGTGTGCCAGTGGCCTTGCTCACCGCCGCGGCGTAGAGCGCCACTTGCCGCCGGTAGCGTTCAAATCCCAATCCCGAAATCTCGCGGTCGGTCTTGAAGTCCACAACAACCCATTCCCCGTTGTCTTCGAACGCCAGGTCGACGACGCCTTCGAGCAAGGAACCGTCGGGAGCGGTGATCGTGACGGGACACTCGCGACGTGCCTGGCCTCGCTCGGCCGCTGCTGCCGCGCGCTTCAAGAGATCGTGGCTCGACACTCGAAGCGCCGCGTCGACGACAGCTTCGCGTTCGCTCTCGGGCGCGCCGAGAATCCGTGCCTGCACGTCGGCGGCGAGGACGTAGGCACTGCGGTCTCCGACGAGCGGTGCGGAGGCAAGGACACCGTGCAACAACTCGCCGAACCGCGCGCCGCCAAGTCCGTGCGCTTCGCGCAGGTCGACCACCGTGACATGAGCGTCCCGCGTCGCTGGCGCCGCCGACGGCGCTGGTTCATCGAAGAGTCCGGCCTGCACAGGCTTCTGGGCACCCAGTGCCGGAGGCGACGTTGTCGAGACACTGGCCGAAGCCGCAGACGCGTCGAACACCTGAAGATCGGCAGCGGGGTCGGCGGCCCACTCGGTGACTGTGCGAACCGACAGCGATGCTGCCCCACCGGATGCCGTCGCTTCTGCCTGCCGCGACTCCCAACGTCGATAGCCGCGAAGACCATCCGCCACGACCGACTCTTCGACGTCTTTCGTGATCAAGGCTTCTCGACGAATGCCAAACGACGCTTCGGCACCAAGAGGCAACGAATGCGGATCCCACCACACCAAAGAGTACTCACCGACCTGATGCAGGCCAGGCTGCACCGTCGCGCTCGTGAACGGGTCATCGTCTGGACGCTTGAACACCGAGTCCTTCTTGAACGGAGGCAGATAACTCGCGGTCGCCGCGCTTCGCCTCGAGGCCATCGGTGGATACACAGCCACATTCAACGGGCTGGCCCAGCCTCCGTCGAACTCCACGTCGCCAACGACTGGCACCACCAGCAGATCGCGCGCGCGCGTCGCCGCCACGTATGCCACGCGTACACCCTCGGCTTCGTCGCGGGCCACCTCGAGCGCCTCGTTCGCGGCGAGTTCGGACGGCGTCCATCGACCAAGACGCAGATAGCAGGCGTTGCGTTCCTTGTCGATCAGCCGATCGGCCTTCTCGTTCCGAAGCTTCGCCGTCATATCGGCAAGGATCACCACGGGGAACTCGAGCCCCTTTGCCTTGTGTGCGGTCATCAGTCGAACGCCGTCGCTGCCTTCCTCGAGAATCGGCGCTTCGGAGGTCTGCCCACCATCAGCTTGACCCTTGAGTTCGTCCACAAAGCCTCTGAACGACATGCCGCCGTTGACTTCGTACTGGCGGGCGAGTTCCGCAATGTGAAGAACGTTCGCCAGCGCCTGCTCCCCCGCCGGTCGCAGCACAAAGCCAACGTGCGCCCGAGTGGCGTTGAGCAGGTCCGTCACCGTATCGGCAACAGGCCGGTAATTCCGCCGCGCGTGCAAACGCTTCAACAGCGACAGCGCATCGACAACCGGTTGCATCTCCGCCGGAGCCGACTCCATCGGTCTGAACGGATGAAACAGCTTCTGACTGTGGCGATATTCGAGAAGGGTGTCGTCGTCGATCGCAAAGAGCGCACCGCGAAGCGTCGCAAACACCGACAGCTCGTCGTCGGGCCACTCGACCGCCGCGAGCGCCGCGCGAATCGACTCCACTTCCTCACGGCCGTGAAACGACTTGCCGCCGACAAGCAGATGCGGCACGCCGCGCGCTTCGAGCGCCTCCACATACGGCCGCGTCACGTCGTCGCCGAAATGGAGGAAGCGGCGAAACAGGATGCAGACATGCCGGGCGCGAATGGGCACTTCGATCGGCAGCTCGTCGCGCGTGGTCTTTTCGGTGATAGTCCAGCCACTGTCGTTCAGCAGCCAGGCGACGAAGGCCCCGACGCCGTCTGGCAGCGACTTCTCGATGGCATAGGCCGCAACCTGTCGCTTGCCGTACGGTTCGGGTACCGGGAGCGCCACCACCGACGGTTGGGTCGGCGAATCCGGACGATGGGACGACAGCGACACGTACTGCGCCTGAAGGATGTGCCGATCGCCTGTCATCAGCGGGGCAAAGCTCGCATTGACCACCGCTTGAATCGCGGGCGTCGAGCGAAAGCTGGTATGCAGGAACGCCGCCCGAGCACCGCGCGCCACGAGCAGTTCGCACACCTCACGGTAGGTCTCGACGTCCGCGCGCCGGAATCGATAGATGGCCTGCTTGGGATCGCCGACGATGAAGAGCTTCCCGGGAACCGGTCGGACCATGTGCCAGTCCGACTCGCCAGGGTCGTCGGCCGAGAGCAGCAGAAGAATCTCCGCTTGAAGAGGGTCCGTATCCTGGAACTCGTCGACGAACAGGCACGCAAACCGTGATTGAAACGACGCGCGGACGCGCGGATGCCGGACCAGGAGATTGCGAGCCCGCAGCAGCAGGTCGACGAAATCAAGCGCGCCTGCACGTTGCTTCAGCCGCTCATAGCCGTCGACAACGGCGCGCAATTCGACGTGTAAGAGCGCCGCGAGGTCTGCATCGGCCGAACGCTGGAATCCGTCGAGATCGGCACAAAGCGCTTCGTATGCCGTCCACACTTCGTCACGCGTCGCCGCCTGGCTGAACATCCGATCGCGTCCCTTGCGCGCCCGCCGGAAGTTCCGGTTCTGGGCAAGGTCGGCCACTCGCGCTTCCCATCCATCCCTATCGACGGCGTCGTACCGCTCGGCCGTGTCGATGTCGCGGCTCAGTTCGCGAACAGGCACGGTGTCTTGAAACAGCGGATCGCGTGTCGAGTTCGGGGACGCCGTGAGCCCCGCCAGATCACGAACACGCGTCAGCACGCTTCGCAGCTCCTCGTCTCGATCGAACGGGTCGCGACGCCACTCCCCCGTGAAGTCGCGCCACTCGGCCAGTTCGCGCGCCGCCCGCCGGATGCGCTCAACCGGCCCGTCTTCGTCGCCTCGGCCGTCGCGCGACCAGACACTTCGTCGCAGTGCGCGCCGCAGTCCTTCGGGCGGATCTTCGAGCGACTCATGCAGCCACAAATGGAAGGCGTCGTCGAAGATTCGGTTGGCCTTCGGTTCTGTCAGGACTTCGAACACCGGATCGATGCCGGCTTCGACGGGCCGCTCGCGCAGCAAATCAGCGCAGAACCCGTGGATCGTGCTCACGTGCGCTTCTTCGAGCCGCTGAATGGCATCCGTGAGGTTGGCGCGTTCAGTCGGCGCGGATGCCCGCTGCCTGAGACTCTCCAGCTCCTTGCGAATGCGCAGCTTCAGTTCGCCTGCGGCCTTCTCGGTGAAGGTGACGGCCACTATCTGCTCGATGCGTGCGCGGCCTGTGGCGAGCACCCGCAGGATTCGATGAACAAGCTCGGTGGTCTTGCCCGTGCCTGCGGCGGCCTCCACGACGATTGTGTCGTCGAGCTCGTTGCGGATCAGGTCGCGATCGAGCTGATCCCGGAGGGGCACGTCGGCGCTCATCGCTTCCCCCGTAGTTCAATGAGGTCAGCCATCGGTTCCGGGGCCTTCCTGCGACTCCGGCGTTCTGCGGTCGAACCACACACTGGTCGAAAGTCGCACCACGTGCAGGCGCCTTCGTCAGGAGCAGGAGCGAGGAAGCCGCTCTCGACGCCGCGATCGATGATCTCGAGCGCTTCGATGCCCGCACGACGACTCACATCGTTGATGGGAATCGTCACGTCCTGAAAACCACCGTCTGTCGTCGCGTAGTACAGACGCCCCTGCACCACAGGCCGCTGGAGTGCGGTTTCCAGTGCGAGTGAATAGAGGACGGGCTGCAGCGTGCGTCCGCCGCCGATCACCATGTTGTCCTTGGCGCGATTGCGCCCGGTCTTGTGGTCGGTCACGCGAAGCACTCGGACCGGCATCGCCGTGACGGTGTTCGCGGCGGCGTCCACGGCCTCGACGTCGCCATCGACCGCGGCCGTTGGTAACGTCCCACGAAGCGTGGAATGCTCTTCAATCAAATCGATCGAGCCGTGAAGCAGATATCGCCCGTCGATCAGCACCGGATCGGGCCGACTGTCGGGATCGCGGCCCTCGTCTTGTGCACTCCCCTTCAACCCAAACGCCCACTCGAACCTGATTGGCACCCATCCCGAGTCGGCGTGTGCGATCTGGTCCACCCAGAGCCGAAGGTCTCGTCGCAGGGCTCCAATTTCGTCGACCCATACGCGTTCAATGGCTGGCGCCAGCTTGTCGTGCTCTCCCTCGGCCACGTCCTCGACCGACCGATCGAGCACCGACAGAGCGTTCAGCAAGCCAGCCTGTGTCACCGGCAGCGCGCCGTCTGCCTGCATTCGCCTGTAGAACTCGGTCTGCACTGCGTGGAAGAGACTGCCTTTGGTGAGCGGGTCCATCCGCTGGAGCGGCTCCAGATCGTCCGCCGGCCGCATTCGATAGATCGCACCGAGAAGGAATTGATAAGGACAGGTCGCGTAGCGCTGCAGTGCCGAGAGCGAGTAGACCCGAGCGCCGAGTCGATGCGCGGACAGAATGGGCTTCGTACGCTCGGTCACCTGCGTGATGCCGTCCCACTTGGACCACGGTTTCCGAGGGCGCATGTAGCGCTCGCGCACCGAGCGCTGGAGGTTGTCGTTCAATTGCAGGAGATAGTGCGCA
>JBEBGB010001224.1:0-1255 GCA_040081675.1 Vicinamibacterales bacterium | reverse complement strand
AGCGGCGCAAGTCAGCGAGGGCTTCTGTCTCATATTGCGGCACCCTACCACCCAAAGGCCGCGCGTGCGCAAGAATCTTGCGGCGGAGTGGTAACGCCGCAGCAACACAGCGGCGCGGGAGCCGCCGGCGGCTCGCAATCGCCAGTGATCCTGAGACCTGTGACGCAGGCGCGCAAGATCCGGACGAACGCCAGGTGCAGGCGGCGCCTGTTGTTCTCATGGGCGCTGGTGTCGACTGCGTGCAGCGAGGAACCTGAGACGACGAGACGAGCGGCGACGTGAGTTGGCGCGCGCCGACGATTCGCTGGCGACCTGACCGCGCTTACGTGCGCCGTGGTGGCCGATCGCCCTCGCGGATCTCCCGATTTGGAGGAAACGGTGACGGCGGTGGCGGCGGAGTGGCGGTCTGCGGGATCGGACGCTGCGGCGCGGGACGCGTTCCTTCTGGATTAGGCATAGAACTTCACCTGGCTCACTACGTAAGCGAAACCGCACAGCGTCGCGAACGCGAGCAACGAGAACAGCCACAGGCGCGCCCAGTACAACAGATAGCTACGGGCATCATTGTTCTCAGTGTTTCGATCGGCAGCCTCGATTATATGGGCCCGAAGCTCGTGCACGAAGAAGTCGGTTTCAGCTCCGGGTGAGCCGACCTCGCGGTAGAACGATCGCCACTCTCCCAGCTTGTCGTCCAGTTCTCTTAACGTGGGAAGGTACTTGTAGGTCTGGCGATGGTAGGTTCGCGCGAGGCAGACAAGGCAGCAGAAGAAGGAGACCAGTGCGGCCAACAACGCCAGTCCGAATGCGACGCCTGTCAGGTCTCGGTGGAACGAGAACGTCCGAACCATGACGGCCAGAAGGCTCCCCAGGCCGCCCACAGGCAGGGCAAGAGCGCTGGTGAGCTGTTCCTTACGTTGCAGCTCGAAGTCGTATCGATCCTTGAGGAAGTCGAAATCGAGCGGCTCGCGCATCGCGCTTGATTCTCAATCAATGTCCTTTGCTTGGGACTCACGTTGCACAAGAAATCGGACGTCGTGACATGTGGGATGGCTCGTGGCGTCCGGCTCACCTGTTCAGGGCCGACTCGAAGTGGACCGGGCTACGCTGAAGCACTTCAGCCTGACGAAACCCCTTGCAGGTCTGGTCCTCGGCGTCGGCTATCATCTGGCTCTATCCCAGCGACATATGACGCTTCCGAACGGGACAAAGCTTGGCGCATTCGAGATCGTTGCCCCGCTCGGCGCGGGCGGAATGG
>JBEBGB010001223.1:0-1255 GCA_040081675.1 Vicinamibacterales bacterium | reverse complement strand
CCCCTGGAGCACTTCTTGGAGCTTCTCGCCCCGCAGAACGCACATCTTCTTGAGGACCAGTGTCGAGTGAACCGTGAACAGCTTCGAGAGCTTCACGAATTGAAGCGCTGAGATCGGTAAAGGGGAAGGAGACGAGGACGATGTCGCCGCGCCTATAGCGTGTCGTAGACGGCATCGGCCGGGTTGTCCCAGAAGTCGAAGCTCTTGTCCGCGGCCTTGAGCCACCCGAGCGTCTCAAGGAAATCGCGGAGCTCCTCGTCCGAGAACGCCGTGTAGATCGCGCCCAGCTTCGCACCCTCGACGTCGTCGAGGGGCTCGAACACACCGTCCCGGTAGGCGATCTTGATGCTCATGCCAGAACCTATTATAGCCGTGCGGCACGGACTTCTTACGCGGCCACCCACCACTCCGCCAACTGACAGCGGCTGCGACCCCCGCAACCAACTTCAATTCACGCTGTAGACGGTCATCTCGTACGCGCCTGTCGTGGTCAGCACTGCCGCCAGGTTCTCCAACACGAACAGCTCAATCCCAGCTTCGGTCGGATTGACCCCGAACGGGTTGATGATCCGGCGTCTCAGAACCTGAACAGGCGATTGATCTTGACGACGAGCGAGCGGTTCTGCAGGTCGGGGAACCCGCGCGGCCGCGTGTCGCGCCCGTCGTTGTAGACGACGAACAGCTCGCTGCCGGCGTGATACTCCCAGCGAAGCCGGGCGTTGGTGGCGATGGTGTTGTTGCTGGAGTTGTACTGGACGAGCCCGCTCACGAACAGAAACGGTGTCAGCGTGAACGTGGCGCGCGAGCTCACCAGCTTCGTCGTGAACGACCCGAACGGCAGCGTCACGCGGTTGATCGAAACGCCCGGCTCGACGGCGAGCCGCGGGTTGATCTTCACGCGCGCGCCGCTGTAGCCGAACGCCGTCCGGTCGCCGTCGTAGAAGGGGCCGTACTCCGCGAACAGGGTGCCCGACGCCTTCCACTGCTGGCCCATCGTCACCTGGCCGCGCACCGTGCGAAGGTCGTAGCCACCCGCCGGGATTGTGACACCGCGCGCGATGAGAAACGGCGCCGGGAGCAGTTCGTACCCATCGGCCACGGACAGCTCCAGCGAGTCGCTGTTCTGGAACTCGACGCGGAACTCGCCGCGTACCTCGCGCGTCTCGAGAATCCCCGCGCCATTCTCGACATAGGTGAGCGAGCCTTCGTAACCGAACTTCCGGAAGATCCGGCTGTTGCGCGGACGCGGGCTGAA
>JBEBGB010000375.1:0-5219 GCA_040081675.1 Vicinamibacterales bacterium | reverse complement strand
CTGTGTGTAGGTGCCGGCAATGTCCTGCCACGCACCGTAGTCGGCGCCCGACTTGTGCACGTAGTTCACCTGGACGCCGAGGTCGCGAATGACCTGCTGCTCCAGCTGCACGATGAACTGGTCGTTGTAAGCCGACTTGAAGTTGGAATCGATGCGCAGGTTCGCGTTGCTCGAGGTCTGCACGACGTTGGTCCGGTTTCCGCTGGCATCCTGCGTGAAGCTGAAGGCCGGCGAGATGGAGGGCACCGCACCGCGGTATTCGGTTGGTTCGAGCGCCTTGTAGTAGCGGCCGTAATGCGCCTTGACGACGGTGTTCCCGGACGAAGTGACCTGATAGTTCAGACCGACGCGCGGCGAGAACGTATTCCACTGATAGACGTCGTCGTTGGCGGCTGATACGGCTCCTGTGGGAATCCCCTGTGCATTCAGGAATGGGAACGACGGGAACGTGGCGCGGCTGTGGTCGTAGCGGACGCCGACGTTGAACACCGCGCGGCTCAGTCTGTACGTGTCGTCCACATACAGGCCGTTCCAGAACGCTTCGGCGCCCTGGTGATACGGCAACTGCGAAATGCCAGTCGTGGCCCTGCCGGTGGCACTAAACGTGGTGAGAACATCGTTCGGTCCGTTCAGGTTGTCGCCTCCCGTGACACCGTGCTGGAAGCCGGTCTTGATGTCGTGGCTGCCCCCCATGAAGCTGTCGACCACGTGGGAGACTTTCACCGCCGTGCCCCACTTCCAGCTGCGGTTCTCGTTCCACGCGGTGATGCCGCCGCTGATGAGGCCTGTGTCCTGGTCCTCGACGCGCGTCAACACGCTCGGCGTGCCGGCCTGCAGCGGGTTGTTCGAGCTGTGAAGGAAGAAGCCAGAGTACCGGGCTTCCATGAACGTCTTGTCCGACAGCACGCCGGTGTAGACCAGGTTGGGCGTCGGGTTGTCACCGTGGCTGATCGCCACAGTCGTCGGTGCGGTGAAGCTCGTTGCGATTTCGGGGATGTAGTAGAAGTCGTTGTGATAGCCGTGCATCAGCCGATGCTTCGGCGAGATCGCGTAGTTGAACTTGTAGAACATCCGGCGCGAGTCGTTCTTGGTCGGCAGCTTCGGATCGACACCGGGCTGCGAGTCCCAGTCGCGCTGGTACTGCAGCGAACCGAAGAACCAGAATTTGTCCTGAACAAACGGACCGGACGCCTGAATGGTGGTGTCCTTGTAGGTGTCGCGATTGTACGGGAAGCCCTTGTCCACGGCGGCCGTCGTGTTGCGGCCCGTCAGTCCACTGCTCTGGAAGTAGGTGTTGAAGTCTCCGTGGAACGCGTTGGTGCCCTGGCGCGTGACGATGTTGAAGACGGCGCCCTGGACGTTGCCGTATTCAGCAGACGCGCCAAGGGACAGTACCTGGACTTCTTCAATCGCGTCGGTGTTGGGCCACGGCGTCGAGCTGATGTCGGTGCCGTCAATCTGGTACTGGTTCTCGTTGGTGCTGTTGCCGAGCACCTGCGCCGACGTGCTCTGTCCGACGTTGGACGTCGAGCTGACGCCAGGCGCCGAGTTGATCAGGTCGAAGTACGAGAAACGGCGAACCGGCGCGCTCTGCACCCATTCGCGGTTGTAGTTGGTGCTCACTTCCGATGTCGTGACGTTCACGACCGGCGCCGTGCCGGTGACCGTGAGCGTCTCGTTGAGCGCACTCACCTTCATCGTGACGTTCAGATCGATCGTCTGGCCGATCGCGACGCGGATCGCGTCGTACTTGGCCAGTCCGAAACCTTCGAGCGCGAACTCCAGCTCGTACGCGCCCGCAGGCAGAACAGGAAAGCGATACGCACCTGTTTCCGACGTGACGACCGACGGTGCGCCGGGCATTGCTTCGCCGTGCAACGTCACCGTGACACCCGGCAGCGTGCCGCCGGACTCATCGATAACCTTCCCCGATATTTCTCCCGTCGTGCGCTGTGCGAATGCCGGAGCACTCCATCCGGCTGCGAGCAGCAGCGCTACGACAACGGACCACACACGAGTCATGCACCCTCCTGATCTCGACGCGCGGACTCGATACGACCTGCGTGGCTGCAGGAAACGTGTCCGTGCCATCTGTCCTGAAGCGATTGAGCAACCGCTATGCCACGGCACACAACGCTCACTGAAGTCACAGAGGTTTGTGTTGGCGTTTGCGCGACAACTCATAGGGGAATCGCACGGAAACAAAGAAGTACTGTGCGTGGCATCCGCTCGTGGCTGGCGGCCACGCTCGCGAGTCTCGAAAGGCGAGAACGAACAACCATGTCGATTTTGGCGAGAGAGACCGACAGTCGTGGCGCTTTCGGTCTTCAACCTGATCGCCGTCGACGATCTGGAGCAGACCTGCGCGACAAAATTGATGTCCGCCTGCCTTGAAACGGACAGAGTTGTTGTGCGCCGAGTGTGAGGATGGCGGCGTTAGAGATGTGCGAGCGGTGCGCGCGCGTGCGCCTCGAGGACACCGCGCGCCGTCAGCACCGACAGCGCCGCGAGAATGTCGGGCACCGATGCCCCACCGTGAGTTCGCTGATATAGCTCAATGACTTCGGGAACGCCGACGCGGCCCGGTGCCATCGCGCTGAGCGCGACGAGATCGACGCCGCGCAGATAGCGAACCACGTCGTGCGAATTGTTCCCAAGCGAGACGGCTGGCTCGATCGCGATTTCATGTCCGCGCACCACCGGTGCCGACACGGATGTCGCCTTCCAGCCGATCGAGAAGACAATCGTGTCGGCCTCTCGCATGTGAGCCAACGCGCTTCGGACGTCCGGTTCATTCAAAAGGGCGCGCTCATCGTGCAGCAACGCACTCTCATCGACGACGGCAGAGGCCTGTGCCGACCAGAATGCCGATGGGTGACGAGCGAGTGCCTCGAGCGCGAAGTCGCGCGAGCGACCGAGGTTCAGGTTCCACACCTGCGTGGTCCACTCCGAGAAGAAACGGCAGGCGACCTGCGCACGCTCGGGGTGTCGCACACACGTGTTGGCGACCACGGCGCCCAGCCACGCCGACGCCAGCGCCTTCTTCACGCCGAAGGACGATAAGGGATTGAGCGTGCAGCCGGCGTCTCCGACGAGCACGAAGCCCGGTCCTGCATGACTGCTCGCGGTATACACCGAGGCGTCGCACGCGAACACCCGCGCCAGTCGCGCTTCGCCTGTCTGGTCGTGGATTCGGGGCAACCGCGCGAGGAGGCGCCGATAGGACACGTCGAGCGACGTGTCTTTCTCGAGACGGCTGGTCGCGCCGTCCACCATGATGCCGACGTGGCGCACCTCGTGGCCGGTGGGTATGGACCAGGCCCATCCTTCGTCGCAGGTCTCGATGAAGGTGTGCGTGGGATCGCGCAGCGCCCATCCGCCCTCGCGTTCCCACACGCCGAGCAGCGCCTGCATACGCCCTCCCGGCACCTGCCGCCTGAGGCGTTCGCCGAGCGCCAGCACGCCAGCACGTCCAGAGCAGTCGAGCACCATCGCCGCGCGACAGGTTGTGCGCTCGAGTCCGATGCTGTAGCTCACGCGCATCATGCCCGTCGCGTGGTCCCGATGCACGGAGGACACGCGCGCGTCGCTCACGATCCGCACACCCGATTGAGCGGCGGCGTCGAGCAACTGCGGGTCCAGCCGTGCGCGATCGATCTGGTAGCCAGTCGTCGGGCCGTCGCCTGCAAACGGCTCGACGCGCTCCTCACCGCCCCACCACACCGTGTTGCCAGTCGTGCGGAAACCGACCTGCTCGACAAGATCGGCGATGCCCACTTGTTCGAGCAGCTTGCGGGTGCTGGGCGGCAGCGAGTTCGCGAGCGAACGCGACGGATCGAACGGCCGGGTCACAAGAAGAACGCTGTGCCCCCACGACGCCAGCAGACGCGCGGCGACAGTGCCCGACGGTCCTCCGCCGATCACGATCACATCGGCCTCGGCGGATGTGTCGCGCGCTCGGTTGGACGTCGGACGATCAGACGGATCGATAGTGGCGATGGCGAAGGTTTAGCAAGCAGCGTGCCGGTCCTGGTGCGCCCTCGAATCGATGGAGCGAGCAGTCGCTACACGGAACCAGAAGAACCTCCCGTCCCGTGAGCCTCAGATTCCGATGAGCAGCTTGCCGGTGGTCCCGCGGCCCTCGAGCACTCGATGGGCGTCGGCCGCACGGTCGAGCGGAAAGACGGCGTCCACCTTCACGCGTAGCGATCCATTTGCAACCATACCCAGGACGTCGCCAGCGCGCCACGCAAGTTCCTCGGGCGTTGCGATGTAATGCGCAAGACTTGGTCGCGTCAGGAACAGCGAGCCTTTGGGATTGAGGACGAGGGGATCGAATGGCGGCACTGATCCACTCGATGCCCCGAACAGCACCATCATTCCTCGAGGACGGAGACTGTCGAGGCTCTTGTCGAACGTCGTCTTGCCAACACCGTCGTACACCACATCGACGCCGCGGCCGCTGGTCAAACGCTTCGCTTCAACAGCAAAGTCCTGCTCGGTGTAGAAGATGATGTCGTCGGCGCCAGCGGCCTTTGCGATCGTGGCCTTCTCGGGCGTTGAAACGGTGCCGAGCACTCTCGCACCCAGTGCCTTCGCCATCTGCACGATCAACGCGCCGGTGCCACCCGCGGCGGCGTGCACCAGGCACGTGTCGCCAGACTTCAAGGGAAACGTCGAGTGCGTCAGGTAGTGCGCCGTCATACCCTGCAACATGATCGCAGCGGCCTGTTCGAACGACACGCCCTCGGGAATCTTGACGAGTTGAGCGGCCGGCACTTTCGAGAACTCGGCGTAGGATCCGCGCGCCATCGCGTAGGCGACACGATCGCCGACCGCGAACCCCGTGACATCGGCACCAACCGAGTCGACGGTGCCCGCGGCTTCGCTGCCAATTGCAACAGGCGGGGGCATCTTGTACACGCCGGTGCGGAAGTAGACGTCGATGAAGTTTACGCCGCTCATCGCAACCTTCACGATGACGTCGCCCGGTCCCGCGGTCGGTTTTTCAATGTCGTGAACCGTCAGAACTTCAGGTCCGCCGAAGGTGTCAACAAGCACTGCTCTCATGGTTGTCCTTTGTGATTGTGCCGAAGGTCCTGCCCCTCTAGACTGGGGGACATGAAGGCTCGCACTGCGCTCATCGCAGTTGCCCTCATCGTGCTCATGGCCGGTGTTGGCCTGGCCCAGCGTGGCCGCGGAGGACGCGGGCAACGCGG